>JBFMDG010000865.1:0-2926 GCA_040754135.1 Verrucomicrobiota bacterium | reverse complement strand
GCGCACCCAAATCTGAACTCGTATGATGAATACCAAAGAAACTGCCCGTGAATTGCTCGGGCTGGACAAGGTCAACCTCGTTGATTACGTCGCCATCGCCGTCGCTTCCCCGGAGACGATCCGCTCCTGGTCGAAAGGCGAGGTGAAAAACCCGGAGACGATCAACTACCGCACATTCAAACCGGAAAAAGGTGGTTTGTTTTGCGAACGCATTTTCGGTCCGGTCAAAGACTGGGAATGCTCTTGCGGCAAATACAAACGGATCAAACACCGTGGCGTCGTTTGCGATCGCTGCGGCGTCGAGGTCACCCTCTCTCGGGTGCGTCGCGAACGCATGGGCCACATTGAACTGGCCGTGCCGGTGTCCCATATCTGGTTCTTCAAATGCATGCCGTCGCGCATCGGGTTGATGCTCGATATGACGGCTCGCAACCTCGAACGGGTCATCTATTACGAGGATTACCTCGTGATCGATCCGGCCTCGACACCTCTCAAGCAGCACCAGTTGCTCAGTGAACTGGAGTATCGTGAAGCGCGCGAAACCTATGGCCCCGAAGCGTTCGTGGCCAAGATGGGCGCAGAAGCGGTTCGCGAAGCGCTCGCCAATGTCGATTTGCAAAAGCAAATCGAACAGCTCCAGGTGGCGATGAACGAAACCAAGAGCAAACAAATCCGCAAGAAGATCGCCAAACGGATCAAATTGTTCCAAGGCTTCATCAGCTCGAAGAGCCGCCCTGAATGGATGATCCTCACGGTGCTGCCCGTAATTCCTCCCGACCTGCGTCCCCTCGTGCCGCTGGAAGGAGGCCGGTTTGCGACCTCGGACCTGAACGATCTTTATCGACGCGTCATCAACCGCAACAACCGGTTGAAAAACCTCCTGCAATTAAAAACGCCGGAAGTCATCATTCGAAATGAAAAACGGATGTTGCAAGAAGCCGTTGACGCACTCTTCGATAACGGCCGCCATGGCCGCGCTGTCACCGGCGCCGGCAATCGGCCGCTCAAATCGCTCAGCGATATGCTCAAGGGAAAGAGTGGACGTTTCCGCCAGAATCTGCTCGGCAAACGCGTCGATTACTCCGGGCGCTCCGTCATCGTCATCGGTCCCGAACTCAAGCTGCATCAATGCGGATTGCCAAAGAAGATGGCGTTGGTGCTTTTCGAGCCGTTCATCATCCGGCGGTTGAAGGAGCTCGGTTATGTTCATACCGTCCGATCGGCGAAGAAGATGATCGAACGCCAATCGCCCGAGGTCTGGGATATCCTCGAGGAAGTCACCAAAGGACACCCGGTATTGCTCAATCGCGCGCCCACGTTGCATCGCTTGTCGATCCAGGCTTTCGAGCCCGTCCTGATCGAAGGCGAAGCCATTCGCATTCATCCGCTCGTCTGCACGGCCTACAATGCCGATTTCGACGGCGACCAAATGGCGGTGCACGTGCCGCTCTCGGTCGAAGCGCAAATGGAAGCGCGCCTTCTTATGATGGCGCCGAACAATATTTTCAGTCCTTCGAGCGGAAAGCCGATCATGACGCCGACGCAGGACATTACGCTCGGCTGTTATTATCTGACCGCCAATCCACGCTACGGCGGGGAAAAGCCGGATTCACGCATCAAGTTGTTCAGCTCGAAAGCCGAGGTGGTCTTCGCCCATATGGATGGGGCCGTGCGCACCCATGAAAAGATCCGCCTGGCCAATCCTGACCTCGGCAAAAAGACCGTTTACGGCGATCCCGAGAAGAAGGTCATCGAAACCACTGTTGGGCGCGTCATTTTCAGCGAAATCTGGCCGCCGGAACTCGGTTTCCCGAACAAGGTCATCGGCAAATCGCAAATCGGCGAGCTCATTTGGAATTGTTACAAGCATTGCGGCCACGAAAAAACTGTGGCCACTCTCGACAAACTGAAAGAGCTCGGATTCTACGAAGCCACTCGCGCCGGCGTTTCCATCGGCATCGACGACATGATCATTCCGAAGGAAAAAGGCCACGAGATCGAAGCGGCGCAGAAACAGATCAGCGAAGTCGAGAAGCAATATCGCAAAGGGGTCATCACCCCAGGCGAACGCTACAACAAGGTCATCGATATCTGGACCCATTGCACCGACCAGATTGCGAACGTCATGCTCAAGACGCTCGAAAACAATCATGGCAAGCGCGAGTACAATCCCGTTTGGCTCATGGTGGACTCGGGCGCGCGCGGCAATCGCCAGCAGGTGCGTCAGCTTGCCGGTGTGCGTGGTCTGATGGCCAAGCCCAGCGGCGACATCATTGAAAAGCCGATTCTGTCGAACTTCCGTGAAGGATTGACCGTGCTCGAGTACTTCATCTCGACCCACGGCGCGCGCAAGGGTCTGGCCGACACCGCCCTCAAGACGGCCGATTCCGGCTACATGACGCGCAAGCTCGTGGACGTGGCGCAGGACGTGATCATTCGTGAGGATGATTGCGGCACGACGAATGGCATTTGGGTGCAAGCGATCTACGAAGGCGAAGATGAAGTGGTCAAATTGAGCGAGCGCCTTATCGGCCGCTTCAGTTGTGATGACATCGTCGATCCACAAGATCCGAAACGGAAAATCGTCAAGGCCAATGAAGAAATCGACGAAATCAAGGCCAAGGCGATCGAGAATTCCGGCGTGGAAAAGGTCAAGATTCGTTCGGTGCTGACTTGCGAAAGCAAACACGGCATTTGCATCGCCTGTTACGGACGCAATCTCGCCACCGGCGGGCTTGTTAAATTGGGCGAAGCCGTGGGCATTATCGCCGCGCAATCCATCGGCGAACCCGGAACGCAGCTTACCATGCGCACCTTCCACATCGGTGGCACCGCGTCTGGCGTTTTCAAACAGCCGCTGATCAAACCCAAACACGACGGTATCCTGCGATACAATGATCTCCGTCTCGTGCCGCTGGAAGATGGC
>JBFMDG010000864.1:0-2932 GCA_040754135.1 Verrucomicrobiota bacterium | reverse complement strand
CGCCACAAAACCCAAGGGTCCGGCGCAGGCTTGTGTTTTTTTCTGCACGCGTGGCGGGGTTTTCGATTACAAGTGATTCATGTCAACGCCGTTGTTGCAGCTCATTCACGTGAACAAACGGTACGATGCCCCGGGGGCCGGTGAATCGGTCCCGATCCTGAGCGACATCTCGCTCGAGGTCAGCGCCGGTGAATCGCTCGCCATCATCGGGCCGTCCGGTTCCGGGAAAAGCACCTTGCTCAACATCATCGGAACGCTCGATCGGCCGACCTCCGGCCAGGTGCTACTCGAGCAGGAGGATCTCAGCCGGCTCGATGATCTCCAGCTCGCCAGCATTCGCAATCGTCGCATCGGATTCGTTTTTCAAGCGCACCATTTGCTCCCGCAATGCACCGTGCTCGAAAACGTCCTCGTGCCCACGCTCGCCGGCAAAGACGCCGCGCTGCGCAACGGCGCCATGGAACGCGCCCGGCGCTTGCTCGAGCGCGTCGGCCTCGCGCCTCGCCTGGATCATCGGCCCGCGCAGCTCTCCGGCGGCGAACGCCAGCGCGTCGCCGTAGTGCGGGCTTTGATCAATCAACCACGGCTCCTCCTGGCCGATGAACCCACCGGCGCGCTCGATCGGTCCTCCGCGCAAACGCTTTCCCAATTGCTCGTCGATTTGAACCGCGAAGAACAGGTTACCCTCATGGTCGTGACGCATGCCCACGAACTCGCGCAACGTATGGGCAAAGTATTTGAATTGCGCGACGGCCAGCTCGTGTTGCAGTCATGACCCGCTCGACGCTCATTTTTCGAAGCCTCCGTTTCCATGCCCGCGCGCATGCAGGAACGTTGCTCGGCGCGGGCATCGGCACGGCCGTTCTGGTCGGCGCGCTCGTGGTCGGCGATTCCGTGCGTCAAAGTCTGCGCGACATGGCTATGTTGCGTCTCGGGCGAATCGAAATGGCGCTCGCCTCGAACGACCGTTTTTTTCGCGCGGAATTGTCATCGGCTTTGGAAGATCCGCTCGATGCCCCGGCTGCGGCCGCGCTGGTGGTGGCGGGTACGGCCAGCAATCAAGAGCGGACGGCGCGGGCCAATCGAGTGCAGGTGCTCGGAGTGGACGAGCGTTTCTGGAATTTCTCCCTCGATCCAATTTCCTTCGCTCCGCCCAAACGCGGCGAAGTTGTGCTGAACGAAACGCTCGCGCAACAGCTCCGCGCCAAACCAGGCGAATCGGTTTTGTTGCGCGTGGAAAAACCGAGCCAGCTCTCCCGTGACGCGCCCATGTCGCCGGAGGAAGACGCCTCGCTCGCATTGCGTGTGACCGTGAGCGCGGTCGTCCCGGAGCGGCAGTTCGGACGGTTCAGTCTCCAGGCCAATCAAGTGCCGCCATTCAACGCCTTTGTTGATCGCGACTGGCTGGGGGAACAATTGGACTTGGCTGGCCGCGCCAATCTCATGCTGATTGCGCCGGGCACGAATGCCACTGCACCGCTCGCGCAAGTGTTCTTGCGGCGCGCGTGGGAATTGGCCGACGCTGAGCTCGAATTGCGACCGCTTCCGGATGGCGCCGGGTTGGAGTTGCGCTCGCCGCGCGTGTTTATCGATGCGCCAGTCAGCGCCGCCGCGCGCGCGGCGGCCGGGCACACTGCCGGAGTGCTCACCTATTTTGTGAATGAAATCCGGCGAGGCGATCAGGCGACGCCTTATTCAATGATCACGGCCACGGACGCGCCGTGGTTGCCAAGCGATTTGCGCACGGATGAAATTCTCATTCACCCGTGGCTGGCTGAAGATTTAAACGCCAAACCCGGCGACAAACTGAGCATCGCGTATTACGTCGTGGGCGCCATGCGAACGCTGGAAGAACGCACGAACACATTCACCGTGCGGGCGCTGGTCATGACCAATGGCCCCGCTGGAGATCGCACGTTGATGCCGGATTTTCCCGGGTTGAAGGACGCGAAGAATTGCCGCGAATGGGATACAGGACTGCCGATCGACATGACGCGCATTCGGGAGAAGGACAATCAATATTGGGAGCATCATCAAGGAACTCCCAAGGCATTCGTGTCGTTGGAAGCGGGACTAAAACTCTGGAGCAATCGCTTCGGCAATCTCACCGCGGTGCGGTTCTACGAAAATTCCGCGCGCGCTGCCGGCGCAAGCGCGGCGGTGAAGGAGACTGGCGCGCTCGAGAAATTCCGCGGCGAAGTCGAGCGCGAGTTGCTGGCGCGGTTGGAGCCCGCGGCGGTTGGGTTGCGATTCGAACCGGTGCGCGCCCAGGCGCTGGCTGCCGCTGAACAATCGCAGGATTTCGGCGGATTATTTCTCGGCTTCAGCTTTTTTCTGATCGTGGCCGCGCTCCTCTTGATGACCTTATTGTTTCAATTCGGCATCGAACAACGCGCCGGCGAAATCGGCACCTTGCTCGCGCTCGGGTTCACCCCGCGCCAGGTCCGTCTGGGGTTGCTCGGGGAAGGCGCCGTGCTGGCATTAATCGCTGGAGCGCTCGGTTCATTCGCCGGAATGTTTTACGCCAAAGCCATGCTCCATGCGCTCACGACGGTGTGGCGCAGCGCCGTCGGGACTTCGAGCCTGCAATTCCATGCGCACCCTTCCACACTGATGATCGGCGCGTTGGCCGGAGCGATCGTGGCTGTGTTCACGATTGCCTGGGCGTTGCGACGGCAGGCGCGCCAACCCGCGCGCGAACTCCTGGCCCAAGGCGGGGAAGAAACCGTTTGGCCGGCGCAAACAGTGACAACAACGCGGACCCGTCTGGCTGCGGTCAGTTGCCTGGTGATTGGCGTCAGCCTCGCGGCCCTGGCCCTCGCGCGCGGGGATTCGAATGCGGCCGGACTGTTTTTTGGGGCCGGTGCTTTGCTTTTGCTGGCCGGATTGTTTTCCACGGCGGCCGGGTTCCGAATTGCCGCGAGACGTGCGG
>JBFMDG010000863.1:0-2932 GCA_040754135.1 Verrucomicrobiota bacterium | reverse complement strand
GACAACCCACACCCGCCGCCATGGCCAAAGCGCTGTCGCCACTCCGTTCTGCCAGCGCACTCCAAAAAGCGCGCTCTGCAGCGCGACCCAACGCTCCGCGGCCCAATCTTTCTGGACTGCGCAGGCAACCGATTTGGTTCCGAGGCTTACTTTGCCAGCGGGGGGTTCGGGAAAAAGATTTTGAATGTCAGGCCCTCGGCATTCGAGCTGCCGCTGTAGATGCTGAAATGAAAATACTTCGCGATCTGATCGAAGGGCGGCAGCAATTCCGGATCGATCCATTGCCTTGCCAGATTGGCTTGGGAAGGAATCGCTCCGGTGTTGAGCGGAACGGGCAGATTGGAAAGCAACCCGCGGGATTCCGCCTGGTTGGTTTTCATTCGCTCGTACTCGGCGCGCACGGTTTCTTTCTGATTTTCATAACCAAAGATTCCCAGGCCCATGCCGCCGACTTTTTGCGCGGCTTCGGCCAGACCGGGAAGTTCTCGCAAGGGCTTCGCGGACGCCTCGGTGCTGCGCAGGAATTCCTCGACCAACTTGTCATCCGTCGAAAGGGCCGCATAGCCTGCGGTGGCGACGAAATGAACCCCATTGCCCCCGGCCGGATCGGGCATCGAATACAATTTGCGGCCGAGAAATTCGCGTTCCGCCAGCGAGGCGCCTTCGTGCGCCATGGGGGAGAGTTGCATGAGCGCTTTGAACGCCTGAACCAGCTTTTCGGGATTCGGCGAACCCATCAACAGCAAAGACGCCGGAGCGTTTCCCTCCTCCGCAGACGCCGCCGCCGCGGCACTGATCGATTTTTGCACGGTAATGAAATCGTCCCCGAGATTATCGGTCAGGATCTGTTTCAAATTGAAATCGGGCCCCTGACTCTGGCCGGCCACGCTGAACGCGTATTGCATCACCGAAGACAAGCCGGGCGAAATACTATGCAACACTGTTTCGATCGTTGAAAATGCCTTCGCGCCACTCAACCGCCAGCGGTTGAACTTGAGGGTGTCGGCAGCCACGAACGGCGGAGGCGAACCTTCTCTCGGTTCCGGTGTCAGAATCTTGAACAATCCCTGCCGATCCGTTTCGGGCACGGCAATAAAAAGTTCCCCGCGCCATCCCTCCGGATCCCCCGCCACTTGAAAAGCGATCGATTTCAATCCGGCAAGTCCAGCCGCGGCGAGCACTTTTTCCGTTCGAATTTCCCCGAGTGGATTGGCGGCGGGTGAAGCCTCGTCCTCCGGCGGCGCTGGTTTGCGAAGCAGCGATTCATAAACCGGTTTGAAGTTCATCCAGCCGAATACGAGCGCTTCGCGCATTCGTGGTCCAGCCACCTGAGCAAAGGAGGCTTGTTCGGCCAATGAAGGCACTGGCGCTCCGCTTTGTCGTGCCAGCACTTTCTCGATGGCTTTCAAATGATCGCCTAACACGAGCAACGAACCCGACAAGCCAAAAGTGATTTCGCGCGGCCCGGGCAGTTCCTGCGGTTCAGCGGCCGGGGTGTTCCTCGGGGCAGGGAAGAGTTTTCTTAAGGTCCGATTGATATCGGCGCGGTTCACCAGCAACGTCGTGAATTCCACCTCGCGAATCTTTTCGCTTTTGAGCGTTTTGCCGGCATCGATCCATTTCTTGCGGAACTCGGCCAAGGTCCGCGCCGCCTGGTCCGCTTTTTCTTTCGTATCAATCACCAAAACGAAGCCGCTTCGTTGTGCGGCGAGGCTCTCGCCCTCACCCTCGGCTGCGAGAGGCACCCAGCCGATCGAGATTTGTCCCCGGGCAAGCGCGGTGTAATTGCTCAAGGTGATGCCCATCTCCCGTTCAAGCGGCGTCACGAATTCGTCCTGCCAGCGGGTAAGAAGTTTTTCCTTGGCCGCTTTCAACGCCGCGTCGTTCCACAATTGATGTTGTGGCGACGCTTCGAAATAGGCCCAGAGCTTCTGCCAGTCCGGCACGGTCAACATGACCGCTGTTTCCGCTGGCAACAATTGTTCGGCTGGCGGCACGTCGCCGGCCTTGGCGCAGGCGCGGTCTGCTGCGGCCCAGAGCAGCGAAGCGAAAAGGAATCGCGCCAAAGCCCGGAAATGTTTTCGAGGCGATCGCGGCGTCGAACCGGTCCAAGCGTTTGCAGAATTCGCATCGTGCGCTTCGCGATCAGCCAAACAGGAAGGCATTGTTCCGCGCCATGCGATCGGGCGTTGGTTCGAAACACACGGCGGCGTCGTAAAAAAAGAGTTGGAATTGAATCCTGTCATGAATGGCCTTGGTTGATCGCGATGAAAGAGGGGGCGGAAAGGAACGGGTCGCACGAAGCGTAAACAAAGGATGGCGTCCATGAGCACGTGCGGTCTAGCGATTGAGCCCCGCTTTATGATGGGTGCGGCTCGGCGGCGCCAGATAACGGTAGGCGTTGTTCGGATTGTCGTTGTCGTAAGCAAAGGCATCGCGGTGCGTCAAAAAAAACTTCACCGTCTCGACGGGAATGGCGAAGCCGAGCCCTTCGGCAAAGGTCAGTTTCATATTCGTCACACCGATCACTTCGCCGCGCATGTTGAAAAGCGGGCCGCCGCTATTGCCCGGATTGATCGGAGTGGTCGTCTGCAAATAGAGCTCCCCCTGCATCTGCCGCGTTTTTGTGCTCAAAATTCCTTCCGTGACGGTGCGTTCGAGGCCAAGCGGACTGCCAATGGCGAAGACCCGTTCGCCCACCGATGTGGCATCGGACTCACCCAAAAACACCCAGGAGAATTTGGGAGCATCCTTGTCCTCGATCTTCAACAGCGCGAGATCGGCGAACTTATTCATGGCCACGATCCGCACCTGTTTATAGCTGCGCCGATCCAATTGTCCGCCGCGCTGGTGATACACCTCGACGGAGATTTGAGTTTCACCTTCGATGACGTGGAAATTGGTAATCAGAAAGCCCTCTTCGTGGATGATA
>JBFMDG010000862.1:0-2934 GCA_040754135.1 Verrucomicrobiota bacterium | reverse complement strand
CTTCGCGAGCGATGCGCTCAGCGGGCTCATGCATTCCCGCCGCATGCAAATTCTCGATCGCGGCCTGGAGGTGATGCAAACGACGCTTTCGCTCTTCCGGAACGTCGCGGTCCGGTCGGGCAATTTCCCGCCGGATTTCGCGCCGCACCACGCGTCGTTCGGGCGCGTCTTTGCGGAAATGGGTTTCTTTTAATTCGCGCGCATGGCGTTCCAATTTTTCGGCGGCCTCTCTTTGACCCTCTTTTTCCAGCACTTTAATTTCCTTTTCCAATGCTTTGAGATGCTCCTTGGCGTGGCCGTCTTTCTTGGGTTCGGCTCCTTCTTTCAATTTTTTGCGTTCCGGTTTTCCTTCCCCTTTCGAACCTCCCGCTTCGGCGCGCAGTTCCTTGGCCTTGGCCGCGAGCCGTTCCGATTCTTCGTAGGATCCTTCCGCTTTGAGATCCCGCGCCTTTTCCATGAGCTTTTCGGCTTCGGCACGCAGGGCTTTGGCGCGCGCTTCCTCCGCTTCGGCGCGAAGCGTGGAAGAGGTGAAAAAAGCAAGGCCCAACACGGTAAGAGCGAGCCAGGAAATGCTTCTCAATGTCTGCAGTTTCATACAATTCCTTTCAGTTCGTTCGCTTCCAATAGCTCAATGGACTCGGGCCATCGAACCGAACCAGCATTTCATGCGAAATGGTTTCGATTGCTTTGCTGAACGGAAAGAAGCTAGTGGATGCCGCAAGCGTTTCCAAGTCGGATCTTGCATCCGCGTGTGAACCGAGCAACCCATTGGGGAATGCCGCAGCGAATCAGGAACCTGACAGGTAATACCTCTCCGCATACTCCTGAACCATTCGCCAGGTGTTGTATTTCGGAACCAGCGTCACCATGGCCCGCCGGATTTTCTGAATCCAATTTCGCGGAATTCCATGCGCGTCTCTCGCGTAAAAGCAGGGAATCACATCCTCCGTCAACACCCGATAAAGATTTTCACTATCCTGCCGGTCCTGTTCCTCCACATCGTCCGGATTCGAATCATCGCCAATGGCAAATCCGTTGGTGCCATCGTATCCCTCGCGCCACCAGCCATCCATAATGCTGAGGTTCAAGCAGCCGTGGCAGGCGGTTTTCTGACCGCTCGTTCCCGAAGCCTCAAGCGGCCGGCGCGGATTATTGAGCCAGACATCGCAGCCGGAAATCATCTGGCGCGCCACGTGCACATCGTAGTTTTCAATAAACACAAGGTGCCCCTTCAGCTCGGTGTACTTGCTCAAATGAATGATGTGCTGGATGAACCGCTTGCCTTCGTCATCGCGCGGATGGGCTTTGCCCGCAAAAATGAACTGCACGGGACGCGTCCGGTCTTGAACCAATTGCACCACGTCATCGAACCGTTGAAAAATCAATGGGGCGCGTTTGTAAGTGGCGAATCGGCGCGCAAAACCAATGGTGAGCGCATCGGGATTGAGCAGGTGATCGAAGGCGATGAAATCTCCCTGCGTCAAACGCTGGCCCTGGATGAGCAGACGCCGCCGCGTGAATTCGATCAGCTCGCGCCGTAGCTTATAACGCAGCGCCCAAATCTCCTCATCACTGATGAAACTCGGATCCGACAAGCGCTCCCAGAACTCGGGCGAATTCAATTCGTTTTCCCAAAACAAACTCGGTTTCGCCCGCCAAAACGTCGTGCTCTCACCGCCCGAGGTTGTGGTGTTGGAGGGCGCGGGTTTGGAACTCAGACGCCGGCGCCAGAACCGCCGCACCGGTCCCTTCATCCAGCCAAGCAAATGAATGCCATTGGTAATGTGGCCAATCGGCACTTGCTCGGCCGTTTTATCGGGATAAAGCGGTTGCCACATCGCGCGACTGACGCGTCCATGCAATTCGCTGACCCCATTGGCGGCGCGCGAGGCCTTCAACGCCAGAACGGTCATGCAAAACGGTTCGGTCTCGCTCCCGGGATTCACCTGACCCAAAGCCATCAAATCCGCCAGGGACAACCGAAGCTGCCCCTGAATTTTCATCAAACCATATTGCATCAAATCGCGACTGAACCGGTCGTGGCCAGCTTCGACCGGCGTGTGGGTTGTGAAAATGCATTCCTGTTTCGTGCGGGCGAAGGCCTCTTTGAAGTTGTTTCCTTCGGCAAGCTTTTCGCGAATCAGTTCCAAAGTAAGAAAGGCGGCGTGCCCCTCGTTCATGTGAAAGACCGAAGGCTGAAAGCCCAGCGCCCGAAGCAATCGCACCCCGCCGATGCCCAGCAGGATCTCCTGCATGATGCGGGTCGTGCTGTCGCCGCCATAGACCCGCAAAGTCAAATCGCGATAATGCTGTTCGTTCTCCGGCCGATTGGTGTCCAGCAGATAAACGGGGACGCGTCCCACGTTCACGCGCCAGGCCTGGAAGTACACCTGGCTCATGGCGATTTCGACCGTGCAGACCAGCGGCTCGCCTTTGGGATTGAGCACCGGTTCAACGGGGAGATTCTTCGGATTCAGCAAGGTGTAATATTCGGTCTGCCAGTTGTCCTGGTTGATCATTTGCTGAAAATAACCCTCGCGATAAAACAAACTCACTCCAATGAACCCAAGCCCCAGATCGCTGGCCGATTTGGCATGGTCACCCGCCAGCACTCCCAAACCGCCGGCGGCAATCGGCAAGGTCTCGTGAAAACCGAATTCGGCGCTGAAATAAGCCACGGGATTTTTCAGCAAACCCGGCGCGTGATGCCGGCCCCACGTTTTTTCCTCCTGCAAATAAGCCTCGAACTTTTTCAGCACCTCACGCACCCGCGCCGCAAATTCTTCGTCCTGCAAACGCACGCGCAATTCATACTCCGAAACTTCATGCAGGATGGCGACGGCATTGTGATACAAATTCTGCCAGCCGCGCGGCGAAAGCTCCTGAAAAATCTCCTGCGCCTCCTGATTCCAGGTCCACCAGAGATTGCGCGCC
>JBFMDG010000861.1:0-2936 GCA_040754135.1 Verrucomicrobiota bacterium | reverse complement strand
TGACTTCATCCATGATTTTCTGGGGCTGCTCGGTAAGCGTATCGAGCATTCGGGCGGATAAATCCGGTTTGCGACGGATCAGCTCCGCGGCCGCTAAAACAAGCGAGAGATGATTGTTCACGTTGTGCCGCAGATTGGAAAGTTTCTGATTCAGATCGCGGATGTGCTGCGGTGATAACGTCACCGGTTCATTAGGCAGACCCATGGCGCTAACGATGGTCAGGGCCCGAGCGGTTTGCAAGCGTTTTGGAGTCGTCCTGGCAGTGGCGCGTGGGAGAGTCCGATTATTTTGCGTCGATCGTGCCGTTGTGGCAGTCGATGCATTTCATTTCCTCCCAGCCTTCTTCCGGATGTTTGAATTTGAGCCCTTCGATGCTGAGCTTTTTCATGTCGGCAGGTCCGCCTTCAGCAAGGATGGTGTGGCACGAATTGCAATCCTGATTGTTAATCCGATGCTGGCCATCGGATGAGACGTGCTCGTTGTCATGGCAACGGAAGCATCCGGCCCAATCTTTGTGGCCGATGTTGTTTGGATGCAATTTCCAATTCGTCTTCATTGCTGGAAAGAAGTTGCGGGAAAAGATTTGCTGCACTTCCGAAATGGTTCCGGGCAGATCGGGATGATTTCCGTATTTCGCCTGAAGTGTGCTTTCGATTTTGCGCAAGGCTTCTTCCTTGGACGGGTAATCGGCGGTGAGCGCCAGGACCGATTCACGTTTGATGGCGGGAAGTTTGGTGCTGATCTTCCCTAAAGCCATCGCCAGATCCACCGCGTCGTTTGGCGCGCGGAAATGATGCGCCGGCCGGCTGTGGCAATCCATGCAATCCATCGTCCGGATGACATGCTTCGCCGGGTCGTCTTTGAAATCTTTTGTCGTAAAAACTGTCGCCACGCCGTTGGTGTCGGTAAAGCGGACCCAGGGAATCTTCTGCTTCAGTTCGTCGGTGGCGATGTATTCGACTTTGTTGGCGACGTTCATGTGCCAATGAATGCCCTCGAGCGGGCCGTGTGTGGAATCGCCGCCGCCGACTTTGAGGAGGAGGCGCACGGCGTAGGGAGTGTTGGTTTCGTCATCGAGAAAGTGCTGATAAGTGCGATCGAGGTTGCCGACGTAGCGGCTGGGCCAATGGCATTGTTCGCAGGTTTTCTGGCTGATATCGGTGCGGCCGTGGGCCACGATGGGTTTGTCCACTTTATCCATGAGGGTGACGACGACCTGGTGCAAGCCGTTGAATTTTGATTTCACGAAACTGCCGGCGCCGGGGCCGACATGGCAGGCGGTGCATTCGACCTGGGCATGGGGCGAATGTTGGTAGGCCACATATTGCGGCTCCATTTCGGTGTGACAGGCTTGTCCGCAAAACTGGGAGGATTTGGTGACATGATAAGTCTGGTAACTGCCGATCGAGGTGATGAGCAGGAAAAAGGCGCTCGCCACAGCAAGGCTGATGAGAATTTTCCGATCGCGCGGGCGCGAGATATCAATCGTGAAACGAGTCGGGGCGCTGCCAGGCAAAGCCCTCGCCGCCTGGCGCCGTTGCACCATCCAACCCACGAGAATGCAGGCGGCGCCAAGCAACATGAACGCCGGCGCGACCATGTACGTGAGAATGCCCAGATAAGGGCTCTCTTCCTTGGCGAAGTAGTCGAGCGTCAGCAACAGGAAAAACGCAAACCAGGCCCCGGCCGCGATGATCAATCCAGCCAGACTAAGCCAATTCCGAACGAGTGAAGATCTTAACGTGAGTTTTTGGGCAGGAGTTTCCATAAATTCTTTCCAACAACAGCGCAGGCTGAGAGCTCATTCGGTCGTGAGTTGATCCGCGGCCTCGCACATGCGCCTGTAAAATTCGTCCGCTTCCAAACCGAGCGCAGAAGCCCCAAACGCCTCGGCATCGGCGGCGGTGGCAAATTCGCCATAATTCACGACCACGAGTTGATAAAGCACGAGCGCGGGCACCAGCGACAACTGCGTGGCAAAAAGCGGATGCACACAAAGAATGAAGCCCGCTTCCGGTTGCGTTCCTCTCGGTTTCGGGAAAACGCATTCGCCCGATTGCAATGCCTCCGCGTCAAACTGAATTTCACACGGATATCGCACCAACGTTCGATCTTCGAGAATCTGTTGCAGTTGAGTCCAGCCGATGACAGGGCCGTACTTACGAAAGGCTTCGCGCCCTTTTTCGGCGGCGTGCTCGGTCAGAGAGAGCCGGGCTGATTCCACTGTCAATCGTTCCGCCATACCATTTCCTCCGGTCTTTGCGCTTTCAAATACGAATTCAATCGGGAGTGGCTGTCCTCTGCTTCCGATCCCCGGCCTGATTCCGGTTCCATGGTCAGGCGTCCTTGCAAAATGGGGACGGACATTCGCAGAAACACCGTGTAGCAGAGGAGGCCAAAGGCCCAGATGCCCAGGCAAATGAGCGTCTCGTTCAAGGTCGGCGTGTATTCCACCAGCTCGCCAAGCGGACTGGGCACAAAACCCGGCACGACCAGCCCCATGCCTTTCTCGATCCAGATGCCGACAATGGCCAGGATGCAAGCCAGATCGAGCCATTTCAAACTGCGGCTGACCGGAAGCAAAAGCAGAATCAAAGCGGTCAGGTTGAACGCGATCGCCGTCCAGATCCACGGCACGAGCGCATGCTTCCCATGCAAACCAAAGTAAAGGTATTGCGCCGAACTGATGTGCAGGCTTTGCGTGTAAAACTCTTTAAAAACTTCGTTCAACAAAAGAAAGACGTTGATGACCATCGCCACTTGCACAATGGAACGCAGCGTCAACAAAGCGCGATCGGTGATCCGATAATCCGTCACGCGGCGGATGATTTGCAACGCCAGGATGATCAGCGCCGGTCCGGCCGTGAATGCCGAAGCGATGAATCGCGGGCCGACAATGGCCGAGTTCCAGAACGGGCGCCCTCCTAAACCGACA
>JBFMDG010000860.1:0-2961 GCA_040754135.1 Verrucomicrobiota bacterium | reverse complement strand
AATAGAACACGCGCGGAAAGCCGGTTCCGGTAATCTCGTGCTCCGTCCATGACCCATCGGGATTTTGCGTGCGCATCAAATATTGCACGCCGCGAATAAGAGCCGGATCGTGGGGATCATCAAAAGCGCACAAGCCCATCACCGCCCAGGCGGTTTGCGAGGCGGTGCTTGGCCCCTGCCCTTTGAAAACAGGATCTTCGTAAGTATTGCAGCGTTCGCCCCAGCCGCCATCGTCGTGTTGAACACTCTTCAACCAGAGCCGGCCTTTTTGAATCCAGGGCTGCGACATGTCGATGTTGAAAGCGCGCAACCCGCGCAACACCTGCCACGTGCCGTAAATGTAATTCACACCCCAACGCCCATACCAGGAGCCATCCTCCTCCTGATGCGCGCGAATGAACTGAAGCGCCTTTTGCACTTGCGGATGATCGATCGGCCATTGCTCGTAGCCGAGCAATTCCAGAATGCGCGCGGTGATATCGGCGCATTCCGGATCCAGCATGGCATTGTGATCGGCGAACGGCACCTTCTCGAGAATGTTCTTCGTGCAATCCTTGTCGAAGGCGCCCCATCCCCCATCCTTGCATTGAAAAGTCATCATCCATTTCAAACCGCGCTGGAAGCATTCGTCGCGTTTGCGGGGATGATCCGTTGGCACTTTGCGCAGCGCGAGCAGGACCATGGCCGTATCATCGACATCCGGGTTCCATTTGTTTTCGAACTCGAAAACCCACCCGCTCGGTTCGACATCGGCTGGATTCTTGAATTGCCAATCGCCGCGGAAGCGAATTTCTTTCGTCATCAGCCATTCGCAGGTTTTCTTCATCGCCGGATGCTCGGCGGGCAATCCCGATTCGCGCAGGGCGATGGCCACAATGGCTGTGTCCCACACGGGCGAGAAACAGGGCTCGATCCGCACCGTGTCGGTTTCTTCATGTTCGAGCTTTTTCAACTCGCGCTCGGCCCGACGCACTTGCGGATGATCGTCGGGATAACCGAGGGCTTTCAATGCAATCAACGAATTGAGCATGGCCGGGAAAATGGCGGCCAGGCCGTCGGTGCCTTCGAGACGTTCGAGCATCCATTCTTCGGCTTTTTTGAGCGCGCGCTTGCGGAAGGGATGAATGCCTGCCTCGGCCCAGAGCTCGGCGAACTTGTGCAGTTTGTCGAGCCAGATAAAGAAATTACGCCAGGTGAGGATTTGCGGATCTTTCGCGAGGCGCAAGTCGCGTTCGTGGTAGCCTTCGGGATAGAGTTCATCGAGGCTGATGTTCCCGGGGCGCCGCGTCGGTTTGAAATGATTGATGATGGCCAGGGGCACGAGCATCGACCGGCTCCAGGAACTCATTTCATAAAAGTTCACATGAAACCATTTGCCGATGAGGATGACCTCGCAGGGAATGGTGGGAACATATTTCCAAGGGAACAAACCGAGGAGCGCAAGATACAGCTTGGAAAATGTATTCATGCGCGGAACTCCGCCCAGGTTCAACGCCACCGACCGCGCGCGCAACATGCGGGGATCGGTCACGGGCACTCCAGCCAGTTTCAACGCCAGATAGGCTTTGACGGTGGCATTCACCTCCGAAGGTCCGCCGTAATAAATATTCCAGCCACCCTCAGGCAGCTGCATCGAAAAGAGGTGGTTGACCGCCTTGCGCTGCCATTCCGGATCCACTTTTCCATTCCAGTGGTGGTAGGCAATCATATCCGATACCAAAGTGGAATCGACAATCAGCTCCCCAATCCAGTAACCCTCAGGTTTTTGGATGCTGAGCAGATAGTTTTGCGACCGCTTGATGGCGGCTTCGAGATCCAATGAGAGACGCGCACCGCTGTCGTGAGATTGCGGTTGCGTCACCCGGCCAAGAGATAAGGTACCTGACACGGGCGACAGTCTGCGAAGTGCAAACAGGGCTGTAAAGAGCTTTTATTCGCGGCGATTGCCAGGCCGGAACGTTCGCACGGGCCATGCCTCCCTTTCCCATTTCACACGCTGAGAAACGCCGGCAAGGCGAGATTCTCCGCCAGTCATTCCGGGAACTTGTTTGTCGTTGACCGCAGGAAATACTCTTTGCCCTTTGCACATCGGAATCTCCGCGATATCTTCCGGCCCGATGGTTTTGGAATTCACAAAAATGAACGGCGCCGGCAACGATTTCGTCCTGATCGACAATCGCGATCGGAAAATCCAGCTGACGCCCACGCAGGTCAGACGCCTTTGCGATCGTCAGCGTGGCATTGGCGCCGATGGTTTGTTTCTGCTTGAACCCTCCCGAAATGGCGTGGCCGATTGGTCCTGGGAATTCTTCAACAGCGATGGCAGCACGGCCGATATGTGCGGCAATGGAGCGCGGTGTTTCGCGAGGTTCATCCAACAAGTGGCCGGGGCCAGCGGGACTACTTCCTTCGAGACCGGCGCCGGAGTCATCAAAGCGCGTTTTCACGGCGATCGCGTGACGGTGAATCTCACCCCGCCGAAGGATTTGCGCTTGAATGAAACTGTCCCGCTCGCCAACGGGCCGGCCACAATTCATTCCGTGAATACCGGCGTGCCGCACGCGGTGCTCTTCGTTTCCGATGCCGATAAAGCCATGGTGCAGCAGCGAGGCGCTGAAATCCGTTATCATCCGCATTTTGCGCCGAAAGGGACCAACGTGAATTTCGTGCAGGTGCTTGGGCCGAACCACATCCGCGTGCGCACTTACGAACGCGGAGTGGAAGGCGAAACTCTGGCCTGCGGAACGGGCGTCAGTGCCGCGGCCCTGATTTCCGCGTGCGTCCATGGCTTCAGTTCTCCGGTCAAAGTGCAGGTCCAGGGCGGCGATACTTTGGAGGTCAGCTTCAAGTCGGCGGCAGGAATTTTTTCCGATGTGGCCTTGAACGGGCCGGCGGAATTTGTTTTCACCGGCCGCATCGAGGTTTGATTCGCAAACTCTGAAAGGAATCGGGAGTCACGAA
>JBFMDG010000859.1:0-2970 GCA_040754135.1 Verrucomicrobiota bacterium | reverse complement strand
GCTCTCGACCCTCGACTTTCGTCCCTCGACCGCCCCGTGCCCTGTGTCATCTGCCCCGTGCCCTCTGCCCTTTGCCCTCTCGCTTTTTCTTGCAATTTTGATCCTTTTGTTTATTTCGTTTAGTTCAAATTGAACGTTTTGAATCTGCCTTAAGTAGATTCGCTTGCGCTGCTTCGCGTCGCGAATTGACCGGCACGAAGTGTCCCCCGCGCAGCGTTCCCTCGCCCCAATCCCCATCCTGAATCTCCTATGATTGCTCCAAATTCCGCCGAGGTGGCCATTCGCTCCCGAGCGCGCAGGGACATGATCGAAGCCGGAGGACGCCTGTGTCAGTTGCTCGGGCTGCCGCGATCTACCGGTCAGATTTATGGGCTGCTTTATCTCTCGATCAAACCGCTCTCGCTCGATGACCTGGCCGAGTTGCTCAGCATCAGCAAAGCCAGCGCCAGCCTTGGCACGCGGCAACTCCTCTCCTGGGGCGCCATTCGGCAGGTTTGGGTGCCTGGAGAACGACGCGATTTCTTCGAGGCCGTGCCCGACCTGGGCAATCTGATTCGTGCAGGTTACACCGACTTCCTTAAACCGCGCCTGACCTCGTCTCGGCGGCGGCTGGATACCATGATCTCAGTGCTGGACGAAGAATTGAAACACGGAATTATTTCGACCGAAGAATACGACCTGTGTCAGGAACGGTTGAAGAGTCTTTCGAAACTGCAGAAGAAGCTTCATTCCCTCGCTCCCTTCGCCGAAAAATTCATGTAAACCGCACTTCCTTCTCTTCAACCCATCACCTTTTCCAACTATTTGCACCGGTGCAACCAAGTAGCCTTTTTAACTTTGTAGCCCATTTAACCCTTCAACCTTTGTAACTTTTTTTAACCATTTAACCATTTAACCATTTAACTCTTTACCTTCACCGCTTGCTTCTCAACTGGTCATTAATTTTCGTGGCGGTAGTTCTGCTTTGGCCGCCGATGCCATTCAAGGCGTCCTACAGCAAGATGCTGATGACCGGGCGCACCGGTTCGCTGGGCTTGGGCGGATTTCTTATGAGTTGGCAGAACTGGGCGGATTTCGTTCGCGCAAGCATTGGCGTTTACGCGCTGACCGTGGGCATTGAAATCGATCCTGCCGTTTCCGGCGCGGGCACAAAGGCGTTGCTCGTAAAAGCCGCTGTGCTCACTCCGGGAGTATTGCTTCAGGTGATTCGCAAGCACCAGAAAGGCCTCACTTTTTTTGCGCCAGTTTTTTATCTTTCAGGCGTTACCCTCATGCTCGCTGGTTACAGTGAAGGCGGCTTCGCTTTGTTTGCCGGCTGGCTCTTTTGCGTTGGCGGAAAAAATCCCATTTACCAGTTGCCTGTCATGGGCGTAGCGCTGGGAGTTGCCGGGTACATTTTCAATTTGAGCCTCCCGCTCATGCTCAATTGCGCACTGATCTTTATGCCATTCGTGCTTGGAATTCTTTTCGAAAAACGGCTCGTTATCATGAGCCGGAGCGCTTGATCACGATTTTATCTCAGTCATCATTTCAAATGCAAACACCACAGAAAATTTTTGGAACGGACGGGGTTCGTGGCACGGCCAACCTTGAACCGGTCACGGCGGAAACCGCTCTCAAACTCGGTCGCGCCGCCGCTCACGTCTTTAAAAATCTCGAAAGCCAATCCCGCAGCCGAGGCAAACACAAAATCGTCATCGGCAAAGACACGCGCCTGTCCGGGTACATGCTCGAGAATGCCATCTCCTCAGGGATTCTTTCGATGGGTGTGGATGTCCTCTTTATCGGTCCATTACCGACGCCCGGTGTTGCTTACGTCACGCGCAGCCTGCGCGCCGATGCCGGCATTGTCATCACCGCGTCGCACAATCCTTACGATGACAATGGCATCAAGTTTTTCCAGGCCGACGGTTACAAGCTCGAAGACAAAATTGAACAGCGGATCGAAGAACTCGTTTTCAGTGGTGATATCAGCTCCATACGTCCGAGCGCGCGTGAGATTGGCAAAGCGATCCGTATTGACGACGCGCTCGGGCGCTACATCGAATTCGCCAAAGCCTCCATCCCGCGCGGGATGACCCTCGAAGGCATGCGCGTCGTCATCGATTGCGCGCATGGCGCCGCCTACAAATCGACTCCCTGTGTGCTCCGCGAGTTGGGCGCCGATGTCATCGTTTTCGGCAATCAACCCGATGGCATGAACATCAACAAGGAATGCGGGTCGATGCACCCGAACCTTCTCTGCCAAAAAGTCCGCGAATACCGGGCCGACGTCGGCCTGGCTCACGACGGCGACGCCGATCGCCTTCTGTTGTGTGATGAAAACGGAGTGTTGATCGATGGCGATGACATTCTCGCCATTACCGGGCTGGATATGCTGACGCAAGGCACATTGAACGACAAAACCGTCGTGGCCACTGTCATGAGCAACGCTGGCCTCGATCGAGTGATCACCGAAGCAGGCGGCAAAGTGGTGCGCACTTCCGTGGGCGACAAAAACGTCATCGATGAGATGCTGCGCTACGGATACAACCTCGGGGGCGAGCAGAGCGGTCATTTGATTTTTCGCGATTACAGCACGACCGGCGATGGGTTGGTCAGTGCGCTGCAAGTATTGCGCATTATGAAAGATCGCAAGCTGCCGCTCTCGAAACTGGCAAAATGCTGGACGCGATTTCCGCAAGTGACGACGAATATCCGTGTGCGCGAGAAGAAGCCGTTTGAGGCTTTGGCGGAAGTGCTCGATCTGGTTGGCCAGGCGGAAGCGTGCCTGAAACCGCTCGGTGGGCGTGTACTACTGCGCTATTCCGGAACAGAACCGAAAGCGCGGTTGCTCCTCGAAGGACCCGATGGTTCTGTTTTGGACAAGTGGAGCCGTCAAATTGCGGATGCCATCAAACGCCAGATCGGCGCGTGAAGTCGATAATCGTGGGGCTCGCGGAGCTCGCCCCTCCCACGCTCGATCCGGGA
>JBFMDG010000858.1:0-2978 GCA_040754135.1 Verrucomicrobiota bacterium | reverse complement strand
CGTCGCCGCTTCGCTCTGCCGGCGCAGTCCAAAAACGTGGGGCTGAAGTGCCGCAGACGCAGTCCGCTCGATATGGAGTGCGGTGGCAAGCGCGTGAGCGCGCGACACCGCTTTGGCCAATCCCAACGCAGCATTTAACTGACGAGTGCTGCCGTGGCCAAAGCGCCGTCGCCGCTTCGTTCTGCCGGCGCAGTCCAAAAACGCGGCGCTGAAGCGCTGTGGACGCAGTCCGCTCGATATGGAGTGCGGTGGCAAGCGGAACGCGCGACACCGCTTTGGCCAATTCCAACGCACAGAATTTAACTGACGCGTGTTGCCGTGGCCAAAGCGCCGTCGCCGCTTCGCTCTGCCGGCGCAGTCCAAAGACTGTGGCGCGGACGCAGCTCGCCGCAAGCGCGTGAGCTGCCCCGACACCGCAGGAATGCTTTTTGACAATCGCGCCTCGGAATGACTAGCGTTGCCGACATGGACCATTTGCATGCTCCCTGGCGCATTCAATACATCCTGGCGCCGAAAACGCCGGCCGCAGCCGGTGGCGCTTCCCTTTTCACTCAGATTATCCAGTCGAACGATGACGAACAAAACCTCGTCATCCGGCGCGATCGCACCTGCTTTGCGCTTCTGAACAAATATCCTTACAACGGCGGCCACCTCATGGTCGTTCCGTATAAACAGGTCGCGGACCTGCCTGATTTGACCGACGAAGAACTGTGTGATTTGATGAAACTGACGCGCCGCTGCGAAGAGGTTTTAATCGAGGTCATGAAACCGGACGGTTTTAACATTGGCATCAACCTGGGCAAGGTGGCCGGCGCTGGCATCGTCGAGCACCTGCACATTCACATTGTCCCTCGCTGGAACGGCGATACGAATTTCATGCCGGTGCTGGCGCAAACCACCGTTCTGCCCGAAGCCCTGATGGAATTGGCGGCGCGGTTGCGGGCGGCATTCCTCTCCTGATCGCATTTACGGAAGACTAATGGTCATGGCGACTGAAACTTTGCACTTCGAGAACGCCCGGCTGGCGCAGCAACTTTTCAACAACGATCCCAAAAACCTGCAAACGCTCGAAGAGCAACTCAAGGTTCGGGTCACCACCCGTGAAGGCTGGATCAAGCTGGAGGGATCGCCGGAAAATGTCGAACGCGCGCGCGAGCTTTTTAAATTCCTTGAGTCCACCATCAAAGCGGGCTCGCCTGTGCGCAGCCGCGAATTCAACTTCGCCTTGAACGTGGCGAAACACGACGGGACGGAGGCGCTCCACAGCCTCTCGAGCGAACGGATTCAGACGTCGCTCAAAAAGGCAACCGTCACCCCCAAGACCGTCGGTCAAAAACGCTACGTCGAAGCGATTCGCACCCATGACATCACCTTTGGAGTCGGTCCCGCGGGCACGGGCAAAACTTATCTCGCGGTCGCCATGGCCATCTCCGCGCTCAAGGAAGAAAAAGTGGCGCGCATTATCCTGACGCGTCCGGCGGTGGAAGCAGGGGAAGCGCTCGGATTTTTGCCGGGGGACCTTTACGAAAAGATTGCGCCTTATCTCCGGCCGTTGCATGACGCGCTCCACGACATGCTGCCTGCGGAAGAAATTCAAAAACACATGGAGCGCGGCACGGTCGAGATTGCGCCGCTGGCTTACATGCGCGGCCGCACTTTGAACAACGCGTTCATCATTCTTGATGAAGCCCAGAATTCCACGATGGAACAGATGTTCATGTTTTTGACGCGGCTCGGCCATCATTCCAAAGCGGTCGTGACCGGCGATCCGACGCAGATCGATTTGCCCGCCCATAAGCATTCCGGCCTCGTCGAAGCTCATCGCGCTCTTGCCAAAGTCGAGGGGATTGCCATTGTCGAATTCCAGCGGCGCGATGTCGTGCGGCATCCGCTCGTGCAGCGGATCATTGCGGCCTACGAAGAGCATCGCGGCAAAAAATGAAGCAACTTGTCCTGCGGAACCGGCAGCGGAAACATCCATTGAACCTGCGGCTTTTCCGGCGCGTTGCTCGAGTGCTCCTCGAAGAAATCCTCGAACTGGACTCCTACGAGTTGGGACTTCAACTCGTGCGCGCCGCGGAAATGGCGCGCGTCAACGAGCAGTTCCTCTATCACACCGGATCGACCGATGTCATCACGTTCGATTACAGCGCCGAAGCCGAACCTGGAAAGCGCCCTTCGCCGGCACGCCGCGCGATCCATGGCGACTTGTTCATTTGCATCGATGACGCGATCGCGCAGGCGCGAGTTTTCAAAACGACCTGGCCGGAGGAGGTGGTTCGGTACTTTGTGCATGGCGTTTTGCATCTGCTGGGACACGACGATCTGCGCCCGGAACCGCGCCGGCGCATGAAGCGCGAGGAAGACCGGTTGACTCGCATGCTGGCGCGCCGCTTTGCCTTGAGTGAGCTGGAACGCAAGCCTAAAGTCGGCGCATGAAGACGCTATTTGCCCGTTGGCAGGCCAATTTTCTCACCGGCCTGGCCATTGTGCTGCCCGCCATTCTGTCGATCGGAGTTGTTATTTGGGTGTTCGGCACCATTTCCAATTTCACCGACACCCTGCTGGTCTTCTTGCCGAGCCGAATCACCCATCGCAATGCCGGGCAGGGACCGATGTATTGGTACTGGAGCGTCGTGGCCTTGATCATTTCGGTGGTGTTCGTCAGCATGGTTGGCCAGTTGGCGCGAAATTTCCTTGGCCGAAAGCTGATCGAGTGGATGGATCACTTGCTTTTGCACGTGCCGTTGCTCAACAAGATTTACGGCGCGCTCAAACAGCTCAACCAAGCCTTCACCTCGAACCAGAAATCCTCCTTCAAACAAGTCGTCCTGGTGCAATTTCCCAAAGCCGGCCAATACTCGCTCGGCTTCATCACTTCCGAGCAGCACGCGGAAATTGGCGCGCGCGTCGGCGAAAAAATGGTCAGTGTCTTTGTACCCATCACGCCCTTTCTCACCAGCGGTTGCATCCTTGTT
>JBFMDG010000857.1:0-2980 GCA_040754135.1 Verrucomicrobiota bacterium | reverse complement strand
TCCGGATTGAATGTGCTGACTGCGTTGGTGAGATAAAGCAAATAACTCTGCGTATCGTACGAGGCGGCGGGGGCAGTGATCGATTGATTGCCGCGTTGGATATTTACCTGATTAAAAGCGAAGACTCGGTTTGTGTATGCGATCCCGGCGTGGACGTAATCGAACGCTTCCTCGCGGAAAACAAAATTCGTCAATTGCACCATGCCCTTGAATCCGGTCAACTCGGGCGAGCCCCAACGCCCCCAAAGATCGCCTTCGATCAAGGGCGGGCCAGTCAGTTCGAAGTAATCCAGCCCTTTCTGCTCTTTCGGTTTGAGCAACGGTTTTACCAGGCGAGGATCAAAGCGGCTCTGAATCTTGAAGTGATAATCTCGTGTCCGCATATCAGAGGTGTAAGCGAGCACGGCTTCACCTTCGGGACGCTCGAGCCGCAGGTCAGGCAAGGTCCAAATGTGATTTTCCAAAGTGAAGTGCGATCGAGCCGAGCGGAAGGGAATGTCGCGGAACGTTGCATCGGCCAGGGCAAATTCTCCATTTAACTGGAGCGTCGGCAACACTTCGGCGCGCCAGTCCGGTTGTGCATTGGTCCAGACGGGAAGACGGACGCGCACTTCCGCGCTGGCTTTCGGAGGCTGTTGCCATCCGTATTTCTCCAGCCAGTTTTCGGCGCGATCGGTGAGGAGTTCGAGGCGATGAAGATCGAAATGGACGTCCGTATGTCCGTCAACCCAGCGAGTTCCGACATCGAGGTGCAACGAACTGGAAATGGAGCCTCCGTATAAATTGGCTTCGAGGCGGTCCATTTTAAAGTCAGGCCCAAGCCAGTGCCCTGAACCGGTCAAGCGATCGACGATGATGCGGGGCGATTGCAGCTTATCGACTCGAACAGTCCAGGAAAGTTCGATGGGCGCCAAGGCACTCCACGGGCCCCAGCTCGGAATGGCGCTCGGTTGGACTGCCTGGTCGCGCGCCGCCACCACCGCAGTCACATGGGCTGTGTCCGCTTCGGCCCAACGCGTTTCAGGTTGCGAGATGTCCAATTCAACATCGGCGCGTTTTGGGATCAAATCCTTCCAGGAATGACGGCAATGAACTTTAACAATCGCCTGCGGAGTTTCGCCCCATTCGGTCGTCAGCGTTTCGACCGCCAGGCGCAGCGAAGATTCCAGAGCGGAGCGATCACTGAATTGCGATGTGTGACTGCCGTTGATCGCGAGCTGCTTTGCGGATGCTCCGCGCACTTGCAATTCGCCAAGTGAGCCGAACCAATCTGCGCGAAGGAAATCATTGTGGACCGCATCGATTTGGAATTCATTTGTGATTCGCAAGGCCCGGGCGGTGGTGGCGCGATTTGTCCAGGAACTCATTGCGAGCTGCAACTCCCCGCGCAAAACGTTGGTCAGGTTGGTCGAGGGTTTAAGCGCGAGCTCGAGATATACAGCGTTGGCCAGAGCGTGTTCGGTACGGATGGCGGGCGCTTCCAGCCGGATTTCCGAACGCATCTGATCGCGGTGGGCGGCGTCGCCGGCAATGCGGATTCGCAATTTCGAGGCTTCGCCAAACTCGAGCTGGCGAAGCAGTTGGTGCAATTGCGATTGCCAGTTCGTGTTGGCTTGGCCGGCAGGTTTTCGTTTCCATTCACGAAGTGCCGACGCATTGGTGATGGTGGCGCTGAGGCGGAGATTGGCGTTCTTGAATTGGCCGGTTTGCAAGAGCTCGATTTGATCGCCAGGCAGGTAACGGAGATGAGTGGTGAGATTGGTCGCCAGGAGTTGATGTGCCGGTTCGTTGGGATCGAGCGTGGGCCAGATCAACTGCGCCTGTTCCAGGATCAGATCGTCCATTTCCCAGGCAAACAGTTTGCCGGGCACATTCTTGAATCGGAGTTCGGCTTGAGGAACGGAAAAGACCGGCGCCGTCGAGTTGGTCGCGCTCGCGACGGTCACGTTCTCCGCGATCCATTCGCGCAAACCGCGCAGTTGCAGTTTTTGAAAATCGACGGCCAGGCCATGTTCGCGCAGGGAATGCACGAGACGGCCTTTGGCAAAATCCGGCAATCCCCAGAAATTCAGATACAACAGAGCGAAAGCGGCCGAGAGCAGGAGCAGTAATAGAAGGATGCGGAAAATGCAGAAAACCCGCCGGCAAATCGGCCAGAACCTTTTGCGCTTTTTCTCGGTCATATTACCGGCCGGCGGTCCTGGGCGCCGCACTCAAATCGCGCACGATGTCGGCGTAAAGCCGCGCCGGGAATTGGAAAATGAGGCGTTGCGATTCCCCGGGAAGGATAACGGCAGCGTAAGGATTGCCCCGCGGAGAGAGGCGTCCGAAATCGATCTCAATGGTTTGCGGTTTGGTTTCGAGTTTGAGTTCGAGCGTGATCCGGTAGGCCACTTCGGGAAATCCGAGCAGTTTATAAACTTCATCACCGCGGCCGACCCACGAAACTGCCTGCAATTGGCCCAGGCGCAGCAGCGTTTCCTCCAATGCGGCATTGGCAATTTCATCGCCGGACCAGCCCCGCATTGGATCACGCATCAGTTTTACCGTCTGCCCCTTTTGCGAAATGGTAATGGCTGTGACGTTGGAAGCGGCAAAATTCCAAAGCCGGCGATCGCGAAGTTCGAACGCGGCTTTGGGCAGGCGCGCCACATCGGCGGGAGCAATGGCGTAAACGGAAGTTTCATCCGAGCGCCTGGCAAATACCTTGTCCACGACATTGGTGCTGAAGTCGAGTTGCGCCAGGACGATGTTGGTTGTCGTGTTCGCATTCGTGATCGTGCTTTTCAATACATAAGAACGGGCCGCGGGATCGAGTCCGTAAACGGAGAAATCGGTGACGACATCTTTGGGGAATTCGACGATTTCGAGTTGGGTCAGGTTGGTGAGGAATTCCTGCACGAGCAGCGTATCTGCCGGAATAGATGCCGGTCCCAGAATATTCCATGCGTTGCCACTGATGCGTTGCAGAGCGAATTCT
>JBFMDG010000856.1:0-2981 GCA_040754135.1 Verrucomicrobiota bacterium | reverse complement strand
TTTTTCCGAAAACATCGGTCAACCTTCTTCGGCTTGGCAGCGCGGTGCTGCTCTGACATTCTCGCCGCGAACTCGAACCAACACGATGCCACGCTGGCTGCTTTTCTCGATGATTTCCGCGCTGTTGTTTGGCGCGTGGGCCGTTGTTTCAAAAGTCACGGCCGATTCCATTTCCGCGCCGCTCAGTCAGGCATTGCTCCCGATTGGGATGCTGCCAGCCGCTTTGTTGGCGTGGCGCAGTCCGCATTGCCGCGAAGGCACCGATCCGCGTCGAGGTTTGCTCTTCGCATTCATCACCGGTTTGTTGGGCGCGTGCGGCAACGTGGCCTTCTTCTCGGCACTCCATTCCGGAAAAGCGTCGGTGGTGGTGCCGATGACCGGCCTTTATCCTTTGGTCACGGTGTTGCTGGCGCGATGGTTCATGAAGGAACGGCTCCATGGCCCGCAGCTCGTTGGCATTGCCCTCGCCGCCGGGGCCATCGTGCTGCTCAGCGGTGAAACCGACCTCGTCCGCAATCCGGCCCGATGGCTGCAGGATTTCAAGCCTTCGAGTTGGATTTTCGCTTCCGGAGTCGCCTTGCTCTTTTGGGGATTCACCGGCGCCACGCAAAAACTCGCATCGACACGCGTTTCGGCGGAATTTTCGTTCATCGCGTTTGGCGTAGCGTTTCTGCCGGTATCGATCTATTTGATCGCGCGGGAGAAATTCGATGTAAACCTGACCGTGTCCGAATGGTTCTGGATGGTTTTGGCGGGTGTGTTGTTTGGGTTCGCTTCGCTGGTGAGCTTTGCCGCTTACCGCGCCGGCGGCAAGGCTTCGATTGTCACGCCCTTGATTGCGCTTTACCCCGCCATCACCGTGCTGCTGGCCGTGCTTTTTCTTCGGGAAAAAATCGGCGGGATTGAAATTGCCGGAATTGTCCTTGCCCTGGCTGGTGGCGCGGCGCTTTCCATGGAGAAAGAAACGCGCGCCGATCCGATCGAAAACCCCAGTTGATGGCCGTGGGTCAACTCGCCGGATTCAACCGCGCTTTTGCTGGACGATTTCGATTGCAGGCGTTGCTTTGCGCCTTTGCCAAAAGCGCACGGTGCCGAGCGCTGCAACCGCCAGGGCGGCGATTTGATATCCGGAAAATGCCCCGAAAGTTGCCGGGGTGGCCCGCATAAATTCGTGCCCGAATCGAAACAGGCCATAGCTGATCAGATAGAAATGAAAGTGTTGGCCGGGAAAAGTTCCTCGAACACGCAGTGCGGCGGCGAGGATCAGAAACAAAAGATTGAATCCAATTTCCATCGGCACGGCCGGCCATCGGTTTTTTCCCTCGGCATCCAGCATTGTGTACCACGCCGGATCGCATACGCGCCCCAGGCAACAGCCATGGAAAAAGCATCCGATCCGCCCGAGCACGATTCCCATGGGGGCGACAATGGCGAACCAATCGCCGGTGGCCCGCCGATAGCCGATGAGGCGTTTGGCGATTTCCACACCGGCATAGCCTCCCAGCAATGCGCCCAGCACCGATTTGCCCGTCGCGATTTGCGTCCAGAAATCAGCGCGCGTCTTCACCGTGTGCGCTTCCGCAAAAAGATAAACGAGTTTCGCCCCGGCAAAGGCGCAGATCAGTGCGAAAACATAAATGAAGACGAGCCGCTCATCGCGCCGCGCCAAACGAGTCCAGCACCAAAGACTGAGGCCGATGCCCGCCAGAGCCATCCAACCGTAAGCGGTATTCATCTCAACCTCCGATGGCATTGCAGCAGCCGACGAACATAACGACGCCGATGTTTACGCCAAAGAATCCAATGCCCATGACGCCAGTAAGAAACAGAAGGGCAAGGAAGTTCTGGGTCACGCTTCGCGAAAACATGAACGCCGCAAACAACGAAGTGAGCGCGCAGAGCACAATGAGCAGAGGATAGTTTTTATCGAAAAGCAAAGTGGCAAAAAACGCCGGCAAAAACGCCACCGCCAGCCAAATGAAGCACCACACCGAATCGGTGGATTCCGCCGTCGCGTTATCCTCCGCCGATGGACGTGGCCTCAGATCAAAACCGCAATGATCGCAGAGCAACATCTGCAGTTCGTTTGCGGAGAGATTCGACTGGCACTTCGGACATTGCAGGCGAGTGGATGTCATAAAGTGGCGCCAGGGTTGGCATCGGAAAACCCCGAGTAATAGCGACAAAACGAATCGAGTTTGCCGTCCGGCCGAATCACATGCGTGCAGCAGCGGTCAATCCGATCCTGATCCCAGGACCAGGCGTCCATAAAGGGTTTGATGAAAAGGCGGAAGGTGTGCGAAGCATCGATCTCGAACTGTTTCAATAATTTTCCGAGCGGTTCCGATTCGCATCCGCAGCGCGCCAGATCTTCCAGGTTGTAGCGCACCTTGTCTCGAAGAAATCCCTGCACATGCGCAAAATCAATAAAGTCGCTCACCGAATGCGTTCGTCCGTTGATCCGCAGCAAATAACCAATCGTGGCGCAATTCGGATCGCCGCAGGGCAGGGGAGTGAAATCCTCGAATCGCAACTGGCCTCCCGATTGTTCGACCGCAGCCAAAATGATATCGGCCACATTCAAGCGCTGCGCCTCCCCGTTTATCGTCGCCTGCACCTCGTGCGTTCGAGCTTTGACCGATTGCGTTTTGAATGACTCGGGCACGCGGCCGCTGCCGAAAAAAGGTTGAAAACTGATCCCGCGCACATGCCGAAACCGCAAACCAAATTCAATCGCCGCCCAGAGATGCGGCAGGTTCGCTTGGGTGACCGTCATGGCAAGCGTCGCCGGCAGATTCATTTCGCCGCAGCGCTCGATGGCTTTTTGTTTGAGAGAACGCAAATCTCCTCCGCGTAGCTCCGCCTGGCCTTCCGCCTGCATTCCGTCGAATTGCAAATAAAGCTGGAGCTTGCCGTAACGGAATGTCTTGGCCAGCCGCTCCGCGAATGCGTCATCCGCAGCCAGCCGCACGCCATTGGTG
>JBFMDG010000855.1:0-2982 GCA_040754135.1 Verrucomicrobiota bacterium | reverse complement strand
CCGCACGAGGCAGGATCACCGGACCGGAATCGTAATAATTCGCGCCGAGGACCACCTGGCCATCGGGCCCTTTCAATTCAAAGGAAATCGGCTGGAAATTGCGTTTTTGATTATCGAAAAAAACCGGCAGCCCGGCGGGCGCGTTGAATTCGTAGGTTCGAATCTCACCGGCGGCAAGCATGCCACTGTGCATCTCGCCAAAACCGGTTGGCTCGACCGCCGGATCATTGACCTCCTCGATCCGCAACCAATACTCCATAGTGAAAGTGTTTCGCGAATAGCCGTCCACGATGACCAGGTATTCACCGCTGATCGGCAAAGTGACAGGGCCAATATCATCGGAAATGTTCGCGGAGCCCAGTGACTGATTGTTCGGTCCCGCCAAACGCCAGTTCGCATCTGAGGCAGTGGTGATAATGCTATTGAGGATCACCCGTTGTCCCGACGATCCTCGAAACCGGTAAATCGCCGCCTGACTTCGCGGGCCGAGCTGGCCGTGAATGGTTTGCCCAACGCCCGTCTCTTCACTATCACCCGCGTCCAGAATGCGAAACGCATAGGCTTCGGTCACATCACCCGAAGCGTCCAACAGCAAAGTGTAAACGCCGGTTTCCCAGAGTGTGAGCGGGCCAAAGTCGTAGCTGTGATTCTGGTCCATGACAACAACGCCGGTCGGTGAAATGAGGCGCGAGGCGATCGATTCAAAATCTAAATCGAGCGAATCGAAATAGAGGCGTTGCCCGATTTGGCCATGGAAAGTGAACCGATCCTGTTGACCCGGCGTGTTGATCGTGCCGCTCAAGACGACACCTGGCTCGATGGGCAATAGTTGCGCTGTGGGTCGCGCGGTCGGGGCGGCGTTGGCCGCCTCCGATGAAAGGGAGATGGCCAAAGCCGGGAGAACAAGCAAGGCAGCAAACTTTTGGATAGAATGTTTCATAAAGGACAATTCAGGAATCACCAACGTCGCAGGTTGTAATAGACTTCAGTCGATCTGCGAAACCACTGATTGAGCTTCGCCAAACCAACCGCTGCGACTCATACGCTTCAACGCACGGCAATCTTTCAGAAAACTGGCTTCGGCGGCGTCGATCGGAAATGCTTCAGCCCCTTTTCGGAGTGAAGGACCGGTTTCGAGACCGATCATCGATCCACCTGGACCAGCGGAACAACCGAGGCTTGGAGCACGAGGCGACGGAACCCCATCGCACTGCCCCAAGTACTACCGAGGAAATCTGTTGATGCGGCGGTGCCGGGAACTATGCGACCGACACCGCCCAAGGGGAATTGAATGTTATGGCGTAACTTTGACGCGATAGAAATGGTATTGCGCCGCTCCCACTCCGCGATGTTCAAGCAGGAAGGGCGTGGTTGTGGGAGTCACGGTTTCAAGATCGGTCCACTCTTCCAGATCGATCGAGAACTGCAGTGTGTAATCGGGACCGACCGGTCCATGGACGCGAATGTGGACATTATTTTGCACTGAGCCTTCGATCGCGATGCGAACCTCGGCAAACGTGTTGACGGTCACTTTAAATGTCTTGGTGTCGCTCATTGCCGGCGTGCCATCATCGGTGACCTTGATGGTGACATCGAACGATTGTCCGGCCTGCGCAACCGATGGCCGCCACTCGAAAGCGCCGGTATTGGCATCGATGGTCGCGCCACTGGGTGAGGAGACCAGCGTGAAAGTGAGATCATTCGCCGGATCATCGGAATCGGTGACGTTCGCGGTGAACTGAATCCGTTCACCGGCATTGACCGTGCGATCCGCAATGGCAGCGAGCACCGGCGCCACATTCACCTCACGCACATTCACCGTGAAAGTAACTGTGTCGCTCATCGCTGGAGTTCCATTATCGGTCACTCGAATGGTAATCACAGAGGGGCCTGTTGGATGGAACTCGCTTGGAGTCCACTCGAACTCGCCCGTTGCCGGATTGATGCTGGCGCGGCCCGGGGCGCCCGGATCCAGGCTGAAGGTCAGTGTGTTGGCCGGGAGATCCGGATCGGTTGCCCTGGCGATGAACTTGATTTGCGTGAGTTCATCCACCGTGATGTCGTTCACTGATTCAAGAACGGGCGGTTCATTGACTTCACGCACCGTAATTTCAATCGTTTCAGAATCGACCAGTTTGGGATTCACCGGATCTTCGGAGCTGTCGGTCACGACCACGGTGATAGAGACCGTGGATGGCCCGACCGCTTCCGATGGGGTCCAATGGAACGTCCCGTTGCTGCCGTCAATGGTAGCGCCGGCGGGGACGTTGCCCGACAAGCTGAACGTCAGCGGATTGTCTGGTGCATCGGCATCGGTGGCCGAAGCGTCAAACGTCAGTTCCGTTCCTTCATCCACCACCTTGTTCCCGATTGCGCCAAGCACGGGAGCTTGGTTTACCTCGCGCACATTGACGTTGAACATTTCCGAATCCGTCAGGGTGGGATTGGCTGCATCCGCAGATCCGGAATCGGTGACCACGACTTCGAACGAGTAACTTCCCGGCCCTTGCGTTTCCGTGGGGGTCCAGGAGAAAGCGCCCGTCACTGGATCCAGGCTCGCGCCCGGCGGCACGTCGCCTTTGAGGCTGAATCGCAACGTATTGGCCGGCACATCGGTATCGGTGGCACTGGCGGTGAATTGAAATGCCGCCAACTCGTTCACTGTTTGCGCGCCGATGGGGCTGAGTGTGGGCGCTGAATTCACTTCTTTGACCGTGATCGTGATGGATTCGGACGCGCTCAAAGCCGGATTGGCCGGATCCGCCGACCCGGTGTCCGTGACCGTAAACCGGATGTTAAAGGTGCCCGGTCCCTGTGCTTCGGAAGGTGTCCAAACGAATAAACCACTCGCGGGATTCAGCGTGGCGCCTGCTGGCAATCCCTCGGCCGAAAAGACCAGTCCGTTTGCCGGGAGATCGGCATCCGTCGCCGATAAATCGAGCGTGAGAGTTTCCAACTCGTTCACGGCTTGATTGCCAATCG
>JBFMDG010000854.1:0-2984 GCA_040754135.1 Verrucomicrobiota bacterium | reverse complement strand
TTCATGGGGCTGATGTGGATTTATGGAAAGCGCCAAGAAAGCTTGGCTGGTTCTAGTTAACTGAAAAGAGTTAGTCATGATAAAGGGTCGAAAGTCATGTAGCTGCGCCTCAAGCGTGGGGGAGCGATCCGCCGCGCCGAAGCTGGGCAAAGCAAAAGCGCGAGCCGTAGCGTCCGGCGAACTCGATTCGGCCTCGTTACACAAAACCGAGAGTGGCCAGCCTTCCGTAAAGGGTGAAGCCAGCACCGGTCTGGAAGCCTCGACCAGAAGCACAGAGCGGACTCTCCGGGGTGAGAGGAGACAGCGCGCGCCGAAAGAACCAGCAGGAACTTGGGAGACCCGGTTGGACGTCCGCAAAGGACAACCCCTGATGGGAAGCCATAACCATGGGCGGGGTCCAGCCGCGGTGTCGGATGGGTTCATAGTAGCTGTGAAGTTTCGATCAAGTCGCAATGGAGCCAAGGAACCCTGGCCGGGGTCATGCGGAGTCAGAAGTAACTGGAGCTGATTGAAGTGAAAACTTCTACGACAGAACACGTGGCGAAAGAGCTTTCCTTTCGGGAGGCGATTTTGCCGCCGAAAGTTCAGGAACTGAGACAGAAGCTGGGCCAGAAAGCCAAACAACAGAAGCGGTATCGCTTCTACAGTCTCTACGGACTGGTGAGCCGCCGGGACGTGCTGGAAGCTGCGTGGGCAGCGGTACGGCGCAACGGCGGTGCGCCGGGCGTGGATGGAATGAGCATCGAACAAATCACCGCGACCCCGCAAGGGCAAGCGGCATGGGTGGAAGCCATCCAGAAAGACTTGCAGGAACAGACCTACCGAGCCCAAGCGGTGCGGCGGGTATACATCCCCAAGTCCAATGGGAAAATGAGGCCGTTGGGCATTCCGACGGTGCGGGACCGGGTGGTGCAGGCGGCGGTGATGTTGATACTGGAGCCAATCTTTGAAGCTGACTTTGAAGATTGCTCTCACGGGTTTCGGCCCGGACGGTCGGCACACGACGCGCTGCGAGCCATTCAAACGCAACTGAAGGAAGGCAAGACGGCAGTCTATGACGCGGACCTGGCCGGATACTTCGACAGCATACCGCAAGACAAGCTGATGGCTTGTGTGCGGATGCGGGTGGTGGACGGCAAGGTTCTGGGGCTGATTCGGCAATGGCTGCAAGCGCCGGTGGTGGAACCCTCGCAAGGGGGCAAGCCGCCCACGGTGCGGCGCAACGACCGGGGCACTCCCCAAGGAGGAGTTCTGAGTCCGTTGCTGGCCAACATCTATCTGCACTGGTTTGACCACTTGTTCCAACGAGTGGACGGGCCGGGGCAATGGGCCAAGGCAAAGTTGGTGCGCTATGCGGACGACTTTGTCGTGCTGGCTCGCCACATCAGCCCCCAACTGCGCGGTTGGATTGAGGACAAACTGGAAGGCTGGCTGGGACTGCAAATCAACCGCGAGAAGACTCGCGTGCTGGATTTGCGACAGCCGGGACAGAGACTGGACTTTCTGGGCTACACCTTCCGGTATGACCGAGGCCAGTACGGTCCAGGAGCCAACCGGTACTTGATTCTGCGCCCGTCCGATAAGGCCATGGCGCGGGAACGAGAGGCGATACGGCGAATGGTCGGCGCACGACAAAGTCATATCCCATTGCCGGAATTGATTGGGCGACTGAACCGACACCTGCGGGGCTGGGCCAACTATTTTGAGTTGGGCTATCCACGCAAAGCGTTTCGGAACCTTAATCACTTCGTGCAATGTCGACTGGGCCGACACTTGAAACGACGCAGCCAGCGCGGCTGGCGGGTTCGTGAGGGTGTCAGTCTTTATGCTCATTTGAAACGACTGGGTCTGGTGGCGTTGTGAATGCCTTCTGGAAGAGACGACCTCGGCGAGAGCCGGATGGGGGAAATCTCCATGTCCGGTTCGACGAGGGAGAGGGAAGCAGGTCATTGGCCTTGTGCCTTTCACTCCTGCTCCCTCTCTACTCTACTGGATTTGGGCGGACCGTGGCGGAGTTCAAGGTTCCGAGTTCCGAGTTCAGTTATTTTTATTCTCATAGATGGGCATGTCGAGGTTGCGGGCGGAATTGCCTCGCCCTCGGGAAAAATTTTCCGGCCAAGGCGGAAAAGGGTGGCAAAAGGTGGAATGAGGTGGAAAACGCCGCAAGGGTTTGGGGAACGCCACATGCCAGAAACCCAGGGACGGAGGGGTACCCCCCCCTCGAATATGCCGATCGAGGGGCGCGAGACACGTGGGCACGAGGGAGCGCGGACGGAAGGCGGCGGGCCGGTCCGTTCTGGACGGTGGCGCTCCCTGGCGCATGGAGATACTGTGGCATTAAGTGATAGGTGTGTCAAGCGTGGATCGAAGCCCCCACCGATTCAGAAAAGCCACCGGGGCGCGGGCTTCAGCCCGCTTCAGCGTAGTTTGGGCCGACCACGTTGAAGCGGCGTGAACGCCGCGCCCCTTGCACCGGACAAAACCGGCAACTTCGAACTTTGCCAAACCCGCCTTCACACGCTAAATTTCATCACCGATGCACCAAGGCGGCGACATGCAATCCCTGCGCATTTATCCGCCCGCGAACATGAAGCGCTCCCTCGTGTGCGCGCTGGTAGCCAGCGAAATCCTGTCTTTCGCCTTCATCGTCTGGGTGCTCATCCCCGCCCCGATGACCGTGCAAAGCGCCATGCGCGATTTGAGAAGCGAGTCAACGCTTCGAAGTCGCATTCTCAACGCGTGCAACCATCTGCCATTTGTTAATGTGACCAACCAACCCGGCAACGATGCGCGCGTGCTTCAAGCGGTTCGATTTCTGGAGCTAAATGCTGTTCACGCGGCCGCCGCTGCGCCGCAACTACTAGTATTGTGACAATTTAATTAAATTACAAGTAGTGGCGCGATAATTTTTGATCAGCATCCTGCCGGGTGAACTTCCATTCAATCCGACGCTGTTCATTATTGCGGCGTTGTTCCCACGCGAG
>JBFMDG010000853.1:0-2990 GCA_040754135.1 Verrucomicrobiota bacterium | reverse complement strand
GAAAGGAATGAGCAAGAGCCAATAAAGAGAAATCAGATTCCGAAACAATCCCGCGACATACCCGATGCGAAACGCTTCGCCTCCGCTTCGCCCCAATGCGGAAAACAAAATCAGACCTGGCGCAAGCCAGGCCAAACTCGGAATGCCAAAGTGCGGGAAGGAAAGCCCAAGCAGAGCTCCACACACCGCGCCCAGTGTGTATCGGCTGCGCAAAATGGTTGTCACCGAAAATCCTTTCACCATCGGAAACGGGCGCGGACCGCCAAAGGTTCTTGAGAAGAGGCGACGTTTGCGATGGAACGAGCTTTTTCAGGCATAACACGGCTGGGTGTTCTCATGAAAACCGATGGAATCAGTCGCGCGCCGGGGCGGGCAAATACGGATGCCCGAAGGAAAGCGGGCGGACCGGTTTAGCCGAGAGATGTAACGCAGGGCGTCCACGCGATTTCAAGCTGAGCATCGGCACCGGGCCGTTGTCGAACTGATTCGTCAGTCCGAATACGAAAGGCCGTTCGGGTCGCAGACCGAGGCGCGCCGCCAGCACTTCATTCGTGCCATGCCGTAAGCGCAGATCGACTCCATCCAAATCGCGCGTAGCAAAAATGCCCAGATGCACTCGGTTCGAATGCACGAGAAAGTTTACCGCAAACTCCCGATCGGCATGCGTCAACCCTTCGATGCCGTTGTAGGAATAAATCCACTCCTTCCACCGGCGGGTTTCGGACGGGCGCAAAACCTGGCGAGCTTCGTCCGAATAATCGCGCGCCGTTCCACCCCACATTTCCACGTAACCGAGATTGGGCAGTTGACTGAATTCCTGTTGATGCTGCGGCGCCGGCGGAAAGCCCCAGGTCCAAATATCCATGCCGGGGTTTTTCCGTGGATCAAAAACACGCACCACTCCTTCATTCGCTTCATGCGAAAACGCGCTGTAAAAGCCCGCCGTCAATCGCTCGGCGAGCAAATCGCCCATGCTGCGCCAATGCTTCACGAATCGCAGCGGGTTGTATTCGAACTCCTGCACCCGCTCGCCCAGCATCCACTGGTTGAAGTTGCGATCCAACACAATCATGGCCGTGCACGGCACGATCAGCTCCGTTTCCGGCGTCAACTCGCCGCGTCCTCCCGGCGCCCACATCGGGTTCATCCAATGCGAATAGAGCGCCGGCGCAACGCCGCTATTGCGCAGCAGGATTTCCGTTTCAAAAAATACCTGGCGCGGCCGCAATGAAATCGTCAAGCGCTGTTCAATGCGCGTCACCGGCTCGATCACGCTCATGCGGACCGCTTTGCGCTCGGGGCTGTTTTCCACAATTTCATGCGACCATGGCAGCGCCCAGGTAGTGCCATGCTCCCCGCGTGGCAAGGTGTATTCGATCCCGCCCCAAACCATCCACCAACCGGTGTCGTTATTCGCTCCAATCGGTTTGGCGATGCTATTGGTCCAGAATTGCTCATGCCCTGTGAGTTTGTTCACGAGCGAATAAACACGGCCCATTTCCGGCAGAAGCGTGAGCCGGAGAAATTCGTTTTCGAGGACATAAGCACGATGATCGCGAGCAATGATCTGGCGCTGGTCCGCCGGCAATTTTGCAAAATCAAGGCGCGGATAGCCGTTGGTGTCGTGATAGAGGGCTGGACTGAGATCGATTTGTCGCAACGAAATCCAGGTGTCCACCAGAGTCAAAACAGAATGAGCGGTGAGACCTCGCGTGCTGAGAAGCATGAGCGCGAAAAGCAAAAAGCGTTTGGCCATGGCAACGCGGTTGTAGCACATCGCGAGAGAAACCGGGACAAGAATTTTCAATGAACGCTGTCGCGGAAGGTGAACGCAAATTTGCAAACGCCGGATTTGTTTGGGAATGGGATAGGGCTGCTGGCTTCGCAATGAATCAATGCTTCCTCATCGAATCGAAACAAGGCTTGCCTGGGCTGCGGCAGAGTGATTGGCTCATTTTCCGATTCAATCATGAACCAGTGTCCAAACCGAATCCTGCAACTCCTTGACCTATGCAAACCCCTGTGAATCGCCGCACCTTTTTCAAATCCGCATCTGCTGCCGGTCTTGGCGGATGGATCGGCTCATCCCTGATCTCGCAGGCCATTCCTGCGCACGCGCAAGCCGCGGCGGAATTCAAACCCGTTGCCATCGCCAGCGCGAATGGACTCGGGGCCACGGCCAAAGCGATGTCGATGATCCGCGAAGGCGCGGACGCGCTCGATGCGGTGATCGCCGGGGTCAACCTGGTGGAAGATGATCCCAACGATCAAACAGTCGGATTGGGAGGACTGCCGAATGAAGAGGGTGTGGTGGAGCTGGACGCTTCTGTGATGCATGGGCCGACGGGGCGCGGCGGTTGTGTCGCTTCCCTGCGCAACATCAAAAATCCCTCGAAGGTTGCCCGGGTCATCATGGAGCGCACGGATCATGTCCTGATTGTCGGCGAAGGCGCTTTGCGTTTTGCGCGCGCGCACGGATTTAAGGAGGAGAACCTTCTCACCGACGCCTCGCGGGAAGCCTGGTTGAAGTGGAAAGAAATGCTGAGCACGACGGACGATTGGCTGCCGCCGCATGACCTCGAGACAAAGAACATCAGCCACAATTTGAAAGACGTGTTGCGAACCTACGGCACGATTAATTGCAATGCGCTCGATGCCAAAGGAAATCTCTCGGGCTGCACCACGACGAGCGGGCTCGCTTACAAAATTCCTGGGCGCGTCGGAGATTCGCCCATTCTTGGCGCAGGATTGTACGTGGACAACGAAGTGGGCGCCGCCGGTTCCACCGGTCGCGGCGAAGCCAATCTTCTGGCTTGCAGCAGCGTGATGGTTGTCGAGTACATGCGGCAGGGCAAATCGCCACAAGAAGCCTGTCTGCAGGCATGCAAACGGATCGCGGCCCAGACAAAAATGAAACGGTTGCTCGACGATCAAGGGCGGCCCAAGTTCGATGTCAGTTTTTACGCCATTAACAAAAAGGGGCAGTTCGG
>JBFMDG010000852.1:0-2996 GCA_040754135.1 Verrucomicrobiota bacterium | reverse complement strand
CAGCCGACCGTGGTAGTGGTTGATCCGGGTTGGAGGCCTTACTTCCATCGTGGGCACTGGTTGTATTCTGATGCAGGGTGGTACTGGCACTCCGATTATTCCTGGGGCTGGGCGCCATTCCATTATGGACGCTGGCACCATCATCCGCGGTATCGCTGGGTTTGGGTGCCGGACACTTACTGGGGTCCGTCGTGGGTTTCCTGGAGGTATTACGATGGCTATTGCGGATGGGCTCCGTTGCCACCTGCAGCAAGATTTGACGTCGGGGTAGGATTTTCTTTCCGGAGCTCTCGAGTGGGAATCAGCTTTGATTTCGGGCTCGGTCATGATTACTACGCCTTCGTGCCCGCCAGCCGTTTTTGTGATCGCACCGTTTGGCGTCACCACGTCCCGCGCGATCGTGTGGTTAACATCTACAACAACTCAACTGTGGTGAACAATTACATCGTGGGAAATAACAATACGATCGTCAACGAAGGCATCGGCCGGAATCGCATTGCCTCTCACACTCGCACGGAAATTCAAAAAGTGGCAATTCGCGACGTCGCGGTCACACCGCAAGCCGGGACGAAACCAGAAGTTCTAACGAAAGAAGGCTCACGGCTTGTGGTGCATCGTCCACAGCTGCCCGTTTCTGCTCCAACTCTGCCCGGGGGTCGCGGCCGCGAGCTGGCCAAGGAAAATGCCGGTTCGGCTACGAGCGCTGCCATCCCACCCAGAGCGGCGGGCACTCCATCGCGCCTTTCCACAGAAGCCCGTCCCAGCCGCGCCGTTCCCAGTGTCAGCGATTCGCGTCCGGCAGCGCAGGCAACCACAGCACGGGGTACTTTGTCACCGAAAGCGCCTCTCGAGAACCCATCGCGCGCGACAGTTTCTTCGCGTTCATCGCAAAACGAACTCGCTAAACCCCAAACGTCTGTGCCCTCGCGGATTTCTTCAGAAACCAGAACACAAACTTTGACCCCGCGAGCGGCTCAATCCGCACCGGCCGCTCGGACGGAAGCGCCGGGCTCCGTTAACAAGACGCCGGAGGCTCCCAAGTCACGGATTGACGCGGCGACCCAGCCACAATCAGTCCGGGTACCGACACAGGCAGATCCCCGGAGATCGCCGGAGAATTCGACTCCAGGACGCATTCAGCAGCAAACGATCACGACCCGCCCTGCCCCGGCACCGGCCACGTCCACCGCGGTTCGACCCAATACCACGCTAAGCCGGCCTCTTGGCGCGCCGAGCCATACGCCCGCGGAGGCTCGTCCACGCTCTGCTTTTGAACGCAGCCCAGAAACTTTCTCGCGGCCAGCGCCGGCATCGCCCGCTCCAAGCGCTGTATCACCAGCCCCGAGCATTCCGCAGCGCCCCTACGATTTTGGACGCGGAACAACCGTTTCCCCGAATATTCGGCAGGAAATCACGAAACCTGTTGCGCCGCCTGCGTCTCGATCACCTCAATCGTTTTCGACGCCTTCGCCCAGTCGGGGAGCGGTGACGACGAGACCGTCAACACCGGCCTATTCGCCCGCTCCGGCAAGTGGCGCACGCGTGGCACCGCAGCCGAGCTATTCGGCTCCTCGACCCGCTTATTCGGCGCCGGCACCCAGTTATTCAGCGCCCCGGCCGGCTTATTCGGCGCCTGCTCCCGCGCCATCCGCTCCTCGCGTTGCTCCCGCACCGGCTCCGAGTTACAACTCGAATCAACGCAGCGCACCTCAGCCGACAGCCCCCGATCGCCTTCCGTCCCGCGGCAATCCGCGCGCGAATTAATCGAGCCCGACTGGATTGCTTTCGGTCAATTCCGGGACCATCCGAACCCGCATGCGAACTACTGGGGCACTTCTGCAAACCTGGACCGTATTGGCCGGCATGATTGGCGTGATCGCCAGTGGAGTTCCCGTGTTAGCCGCGCTTCCACAGGCCACCCAGACAGTTTTGTTTTCGACCGGGTTCGAACCAGAGGAGGGTTATGACATCGATTTTGAGTTGGTTGGACAAAACGGCTGGATCGGCGAGGGCTCGGGTGGAAACGGCATTGTCACGAATTTTTTTCCCAGTTTCGGTCAGCACGCCTTCATTGGTTTTGCTCCTCCCGCACAAGGCGACCAAGTGCTGAACATCTGGCGTCCGGTGAATTTGGCGCCGATTCCGGCTGGGGAATCGATGGTCAGGTTCTCGGTCGTCATGCAGATTTTTGATTCGAGCAACGAGGCCTACGATGATTTTCGATGGAGTGTTTACAACACCAATGGGGCGCGACTTTTCACGGTGGACTTCGATAATAATCTGCACGCGATCAATTACGCGTTGGATAGCGGAGGGTTTGTCGATACGCAGCGCCGCTTTGATAACGAGGGGTTGTATGAGCTCGTTATCTTCATGAATTTTGCCCGCAATTTGTGGTCCGCATTCATCAACGACGTGCTCGTTGTCCATGCCAAGCCGATCACCACCACCCGAGCGGCGCTGAATTTGGGGGATGTCGATGCGGTTTGGGCGGTGCGAAACGCCAGCAAGCCGGGGGACAATTTCATGGTGTTCGACGAATATGTCATCACGACGGAAAATCTGCCGGCACTGCCTTCCTATTTGGATTTGCCTTTTTTTGAGCAAGAGGAGTTTGAATTTCAATTCTACGGCGAACCCGGTTTGAAGTACGCGATCGAGGTATCGTCGACCCTGAAGGCCGATTGGTTTCGATTGGGGACCTATGTTGTGCCGGCGGAGGGGACATTTCTCTTTAAAGATCCCACAGCGATCAATTATCCCGTCGGTTTTTATCGCGCGGTTCAGGTTCCTTGATCCGAGGAGGGTTGGTTTTTTCCTCGCGAAACACTGTCCGGAAATGGCGCACTGTCCGATCATCGCATCCGAACCCTGGACAATATGATCGCGAATTCCGAAGCAGATGCAGGGTAAATCCTCATTGGCACCCGCGTTGCTCCCGTGCGGCGACGCATGTTTTTTCCGTTCAAAAAATATTTTTGGAGTTTGAGATTGTT
>JBFMDG010000851.1:0-3016 GCA_040754135.1 Verrucomicrobiota bacterium | reverse complement strand
ACAGCACCGGAACAATTGTTTCCGGCGCTTTAATATTTGGCCTCGGTTTTCGGCGCCCGAAATTCAATCGCGGCATCCTCTCGAGCGGCGGACCATACGTTAATGCCCCATCGAGGTAAGGCGTTCCGTCGTACGCCGTGAACAAAAACCGCAGGTCAGTCCGTGGAAAAACCTGTTCGAGTTCCGGCTCCGCCATGCCAAGCCGCGGAAACACATCTGCGCGCACGAAAAAACAATTGGTCCGCGTGCACCCGACCAGTTTGTAGCCTTTGCGATGCGCCAGATTGAGTTGCGCCCGCGCCGACGCGCCGAAGTACTGTCCGGGCTCTTGCACAATGTCGAGATGCGGCGGCACCGTGGGATTGTGCTCGACAATCACGACACGCGGTTGAAACCGTTTCAGACTGGCGAACACATGGTAATCGTCCCCGTCGATATCGATGGAAATCAAATCCAAATCCTGAGGAACGCTGAATCGTGCGAGAATTGCGTCCAGCGAGTTCTCTCCCTCGATGCTCACCAGCGCATGGCAAACCTGAATGCGTCCCAGCGCCTCCACGCTTTTGCGCAGTTCCTCACAACGCGGTCCATCTCCCTCGATGAGCAATGCCGACCACCCTTCGTTGTGCCACAAATTCCAAGTGTTGCTCAGATACTTCCCATCCCACGCTCCGAACTCGACGCAATATCGGTTCGCTGGTTCTATTCTGCGGAAAATCTCCTCGATCACGCCGTCTTCGCCCCATTGCGAAGTCACCGTGCGCAGCGAAGCAATCGGATTGCTCAAAGGAGTTTGCATCAATCAAGAATTCTCGAAACGCAGCGGTAGTCGAGCGAAAATAATCGGGCTGCAGGCTCCGCCGGGCGTGTCCACCCTTCTCTTGCGCAGTAGTGGGCCGGAAGTCACATCGCGCAAAATACAATCCACCCATTCCGTGCTCCGACCGATTCCTGTGGCCCGGGGCTCGGCCATGGTCCCGCGTCACGGTTGAACGGGCAAACGGTAACAGGCCGCTTCCTGATCATTGCGCACGAGCAGCAGATCGCCGCTCAACGCCGGTGGATTCCACGTCTTGCCGCTCAACGCCTCGAACCGCGTCAATTCCCGATTCGCATCGGACCGCGGCTCCAACAGGACCACGTCACCATTTTCGGCAGTGATCAGGAGGAGATCGCGCACCAGGAGAAACTGCCCATGCCCATAGCGGCCTTCTTTCCACTTCAAATCGCCGGTTTCAATTTCGAGGCAAACCAACACCCCGTCATCGAGCGCGTAAATGAAACCCTCGCGAATGATAAAATTGTTGAACTTGGATTTCAGCCGGTTCGTCTTCCAGATTTTCTCCACGGCAAACTTTCCGGAACTATCGCGGGTGATTTCGAGCAACTCACCCCCGACGCCATAGCCGCTGCTCACCAGCAATCGCCGATCATCCACCGGCACCGGCAACGCCACATGCGGCCAGCCCGGATGCCACTCGTGACGCCAAAGCACAGCGCCACTTTGCGCGTCGTGCCCGAACAACGCGTGTTGATTGAACATCAAAACCTGCCGCACGCCCGCCAGCGTTGCTTCGCAAGGCGAACTGTAACTCGCTTTATCATCTCCCCCCGCCCAGGCCAGCGAACCGTCCGCCACGCGATACGCCACCAGCGACCGATCCTTCCTTCCACCCGGGTTCACAATCACCAACCCGAGATCCGGGAGCACCAGCGGCGAACCAGCCACCCCCCAATCATTCAGCTTCGCCTCGTTATCAGTGAGAATATTTTTGCTCCAAAGAACTTTTCCTGAGTCGAGGTCGAGACAATTCAATATCCCTGTGGCGCCGGCGGCAAACACTCTTCCCTCCGCAATGGCCGGAGTGGCCCGCGGTCCTTCGCCCGCAATGGTAGTGAAATAACGCGCTGTGTCCGAATGCTTCCAGACCAATTGTCCCGTGAGCAAATCGTAGCAAACCACCAACTCGAATTCGCCGCGTTGCTCCTGCGTGATGGCGCGGCCCCCTTGAATAACGAACCCGGACCACCCCGCACCGATCGGTTGACGCCAGATCTTCTCCGGCGGACGCGCGGTCCAATCGCGCGCCAGCTTCGGACCCTGGGGAAGCGTGGCATTACGATGTGGCCCGAGGAATTGCGGAAAATCATTCGTGCCGGGAATTGCGGTTGGCAAACCGGATTTATGGGCCTGCTTTGCAGCGCCCGAACTGTTGGCGGCGGCCTCGTTGAATTCCGCTGTTGGCTTGCTCCAGCGGAATTTCAGAATCGGGACGAGATCGCCGGTGACGCCATGAATTTCAAAAAGACCCGCCATCAACGCAACACAGCCCAATGCCGCGCCCGCAATAAGCCCGCGAGTTTTCCAGGCCAGCCGCGATCCCAGCAAAACCCACAGCCAAAGTAAAATGACCGTCGCGACGCCAATCTCCATCGTGAAAATGTTCCGATGTTGATGGGAATCTTCGCGAATAAACCGCACATAAACGATCGCCATCATTGCGAGCACGACGATGACGCCGGCAGGCCACCAGCGGATCTGGCGGGGTTTTGATCGAGTGCTTTCTTGCGTTTGATTCGGCAGCGAGGATGAAGACGATTCAGTTGTGCTCATGTGGATGCGATAGCTGACCGGACTTGCCGAAACGGAGATTAATCGCCCCGTCTAAATTAGCAACAACTGCAAACTCCGTGATGGGCCGGATGTCCACGGCACGCTTTCATTCTGGTTTGCCAGGGGTATCGGCATTCCGCACACCCAGACTCCCATCCCAGTCACCGGAAAGGGCTCCCCTCGCGCCAGGAATTCGCTATCACACGCCAGGAATTCGCCATCACACGCCAGGAATTCGCTATCACACGCCAGGAATTCGCTATCACACGCCAGGAATTCGCCATCACACGCCAGGAATTCGCTATCGCACGCCAGGAATTCGCTATCACACGCCAGGAATTCTCTATCGCACGCCAGGAATTCGGTATCACACGCCAGGAATTCGCTATCACACGCCAGGAA
>JBFMDG010000850.1:0-3049 GCA_040754135.1 Verrucomicrobiota bacterium | reverse complement strand
CGCACCGGCTCCCGATAGAAGACGCGTCTGGCAAAAGTGGAAGCGAGCAAGTTGCGATGCGTCACCATCACACCCTTGGGTGATCCGGTCGATCCCGACGTGTAAATGAGGTAGGCGAGCTGCTGCGCGTCGGTGGCCGCTTCATTTTCATTCTGCGCTTTTGAATTCGAAACGAGCGCCTCGCCTGAAAAACTCCGCGCTGCCGGCGCTGGCATCGGCGCTCCGGCGTCCTCAGGAGCAAGCGATGCCGTGTTGGAATCATCGAGGTAAATGATCACGGCCGGGTTTGCCATCGGTTTCCAGATCGAGCGGGTCGTGACCACGACCGGCGCTTCGGAATCGCGCAGCAGGAATTCGATCCGTTCTTTTGGATAGGCTGGATCGATGGGGACATACGCGCCGCCCGATTTCAGCGCGCCGAGAATGGCGACAATCATTTCCGGAGAGCGATCCAGAAACAAAGCCACCGGAGTGCCGGCGCTCACTCCGGCGGCGCGCAGTTGTTTGGCCAGTGCATTCGCGCGCGCATTCATTTCCCCGTAACTCAGCCGGGCGGGTCCGCACACGACGGCCGGAGCTTCCGGCCGGCGCTCGACCTGTTCGGCGATCCAATCGAGCACGATCTGATCGCGCGGCAACGGGCGCGCCGTGTCGTTAAATTGCAAAAGAATCTGCCGGCGCTCAGCGGCACTGAGCAGATTCAGCCGGCCCACTGGCGTTTGCGGCTGGGTCAACACGCTTTCGATTAACGTGTAGAATTGTTCCGCGAGCCGTTCCACGTCGCCCAAACGCATCGCTGCCGAGTTGTAATGCAACGTGAAATCCACCGAGTGCGCCTGAGAACAACAGCAGAGCTTGATGAGAAATAGCTCGATCGTTTTGGTCGATCGCCCCTCGGCGTCCTCGCGATTCAAAGCGAGCCAAGGCGTGTTCGCCTCAAATTGAATCGCCAAGGGCAGTCCATCGGAAAACGCGACACTGCCGTTTGAATCTGGGGCAGACTCTTTGCGGTCCGCGGCAATTTGCCCGGCGAGTCTCTTGAGGAAATCGAGAAAGATTTCGCTCTGCTGCCAGCGGATGTGGTAGGGACGCGGTTCTGGCCAATGCGCGTTTGAACCGGACCCCGGACCCGAGCCGTCCGGTGGCGAGGGCCGCATTCCAATGGTGATTTCGGTTGCGTCCAGTAATCGGCCGGCCAGCACCGCCCAGGCACCCAGCAGCACCAACGGCGGATCGCCGCCGCATGCGCAGCCCATTTGCCGCAAGGCTACGCATTGTTCCGCGGGCAAACTCCAATGGTGCGTGCGCGGAACGAATTGCTCCGCGGCCACAGTCTGAAATGGAAACCTCGTTTGCATTAGCTGGTAAAGGCGGACGGCGCATTCGACGGCCCGGCATCCGCAGCCTCGGCGGATTCCCGAAGCAATGTGGATATTGTTTTTTCCGGATCGAGCGTCAGACGCCGCAACAGCGCGCAGAACAATCGCTGAAACCGCTCCAGTCCGGCGCGGTCAATGACGTCGCTGTTGCCTTCAAAAACTACTTTCCATTCCGTGGGGTGCGAATGGATGAACAGGGAGAGATCGAATTGCGCATGAGAATTTGGCAGCGGCTCCGCCAACATCTTCAGCCCGCCCGCCGATAATGCGTCCGGAAGATCGATGCTCCCGATCCAGAAACGAATGAGCGGATTGCTCCCATCCCGTTTCGGATTGACTGTTTCGATGACTTTTTCAAAGGGCGCCTCCGCGTGTTGGAAGGCGTTCAACACCGTTTGCCGAATCTGACGCAGCCATGCGTGAACGGTTTTGTTCGAATCAATGGCCAGGCGCAGAGCCAACGTGTTCACGAGAAATCCGACCATGCGTTCTGTTTCGACGTGATGGCGCCCGGCAATGGGCGTTCCGATGATCAATTCGTTCTCGGTCAAAAACGGTTCGAGGGTTGCCGCGAACGCTCCGAGAAAAATCATGAATGGCGTGAGGCTCTCTTGCTGGCAAAGGCCACGGATCGATTCGACGAGGTCGCGCTCGACTCGATAAATCAGAGTGATGGCGGGACCGGCACATGGCACCGCGGAAGTGTTGTTGGAACGCAAGCGTCCCTTCGGCCATGGAGCACGCAATTCGTGCTGCCAAAAGGCCAGCGCCTCCGCCGAGGTCGGTTGCTGTCGCTGCCAAACCGCAAAGTCCGCTCCCTGAATGGGCAGCGGTTTCAGCTCGGGTTCGCGTTGCCCTTCGATCGCAGAATAAACCTGCGCCAATTCGTCGAGCACGAGGCCCAACGACCATCCGTCGATCGCCATCTGATGAAAAATCAGAACGAGCAGATGATGCTGTTCCTGCAAAGAGAACCATTGCGCTTTCCACAATGGCCCGTGTTCGAGATCGAGTGGGTGTCGCGACGGAAGGGTGATTTGCTGCAAGCACTCGTGCAGGTCAGAGCCGGCCGCACCATTCCCTGTCACAGTTTCGAGAGAGATGGTGTCTGTTGGCAGGATGACTTGAACAGGGCGACCGGCCCGGACCTTAAATCGAGTGCGAAAGATTTCATGACGCTGCGCCAGGTACTGCAGGCTTTTCGACAGCGCCTGCACGTTGGGTGAGCCTTGCAGATGCAGCGCCACTCGAACGTGGTAGAGCCCGCTGTGCGGATGGAGTTGATCCAAAAACCAGAGGCGCTCCTGCGCAAAGGAAAGCGGCAACGGTTCGTCTGGGCGCGCCTTTGGAATTTGAAACGGCGGCTTCCGTTCTCCGCGACGGCTTTCGATCGAACGCGCCATCCCGGCGATGGTGGAATTCTCTTCGAACAAAGTCGGAAACGGCAGATCAACCTGGAATTGCTCGCGCAAGCGTGAAAGGATCTGAGTCGCGAGCAGCGAATTGCCGCCGAGCTCGAAGAAGCTTTCGTCGAGACCCATTTCCACGCCGAGCACCGCACTCCAGATGGCGTGCAGCTGATGTTCCAAAGCACTTCTGGGCTCGCGTCTGGCGGGCGAAAGAGTTCTCGAGCTTTGACAAATGTCGGCAAATTCGCCGGATTCAAAACG
>JBFMDG010000849.1:0-3051 GCA_040754135.1 Verrucomicrobiota bacterium | reverse complement strand
CCAGAACCGGTTCGCTCAAAATCTCGATGGGATTGGCGTGGACGGCTTCACCAGCGAGGCGATAGCCGACACGATCGCTGCGCGCGGTGACGGTCCATTGTTGGGAAAAGAATTTTGCGCGCTCTTCAGGAAGGAAAGAATCCCATTGCGGTCCTGGCCAAACGCGAATGGCGGGAGGTGAATCATAATGGCGCTGTTCGGCAAAGGCGGCGATGCGTCCTGCGACATGGTCAGGCAAACGAAAATTGCCGTGGCCAGTTCTGCGGCTCAAGCGCGCCCCGCTCGCGCAGGCACGGCCGAGAAGTCCGCGTGGATAAACGCTGGCGCTGCCGAGCCAGCGTTCAGCCTCAAAACCCCCGGCGACGGCCAGGTAGATCCAAACGCCGGACGTATTCCGCGGGAAATGAATAATGTCCTCACGCTGCACATGAATGGCGCGCCACATCGGGATGTTTGGGCACGCATTTGCCCCCGTGACGGCTATCCAAGCGGAATTCAGGACGCGCAGCCGAACGCCTTGCAGCGGGAGTTCAAGCACCGGCGCATCGTCGGGATTATCCAAAAGGCGGTTGGCCCACGCAGCGGCGTGATCATCCATCGCGCCACTCGGTGGCACGCCGAAGCGCCGCCAGCCATGCCGGCCCCCGTCCTGGATCGTGAGGCCGAATCCAGGGTCGAGAACTTCGAAAATGGCTTCGCTCATGAACAGGGCTCGAACCGCACGCGATCGCCAGGTTTCAACAAAAACATGTTCGATTCCTCTACCGATGCGGCATCGCACCTTTCCGGATAAAACAAACGAACATCTGTATGCCCAATGATGTTCCAACCCCCGGGGGAATCGACAGAATAAATGCCCGTGTGTTGACCTCCGATGCCCACCGATCCGGCGCGAACTTTAGGACGGGGCGAGGCAAGTCTTGGCGTATGCAATCGTTCATCCAAATCTCCGAGGTAAGGAAATCCAGGAGCAAACCCGAGCAGGTAAACCTGATACGTGCGCGCGGTGTGCAGGCGTTGAACTTCCTTCGTTGACAATCGATGCCGCGAAGCGACGCGTTCGAGATCGGGGCCGTTATAACGGACAGGCACAACATGCGTTGTGGGCGCCGGCAGGCGGACCGAGGCCGAAGCTTCGAGCTTTTGGACGAGATCCGCGACAATGACCGGCAGATCTGCGGCGAAGCTCGCCTCGAATTCGAGCAACAGAGTGGTAAAGCCAGGCACGTATTCCACCAATCCGGGTGGCGGATGCGCTTCGAGCGCCGACATCATGGTGCGCGCGCGGGCGAATGCTTTCGGGCCCACGCCATCTGCTAATGTGACCATCACCGCCCTCGGCCCATACCGCGTCCATTTCATGCCGAGAAGCTGTCGAGGATTGAATCAACTGGTCAAGCAGAACCTTCAGTAGACGATCACCGTGGATCAACGCGAGTCATCGCGGTTCATCAGGGTTCATCGAGTGGTGGCAAGCGCGACCGCGCCAAGGACGGCGATGACGCCACCGGCAAGCGAGCGTTTGCTGGGACGTTCTCCTTCGATGTACCGCGCGAAGGGAATCACCATGAGCGGTGTGATGGCCACGATCGGCAGGACGAGCCCCGTTGGGGTAGTCGCCAGCGCCCATTGATAACAGCTCACGCCGAGGGTAGGTCCGGCGAGGGCGTTGAGCACAACCCAGAAAGCAATTGGAATTTTCGTTTCGGCCGGCGGCAGCTTGAGACTGGTTTTGTCCTGCAACTTGCCGATCAACATGGAAATCGTGGCGATGACCAGACCGGCGAGGATCCGTTGGTAAGCCGCCGTCAGCCCGTCAATGGATTGGCCGGCCGACTCCGCCACAGCGTAAGCCTTGCGGCTGAGGACGGCGCCGAATCCCTGGCCAAAAGCGGCGATCGATCCAAACAAAATCCCGAGGAGCAAAGTGCGGCCGGCGCTCTCGAAATGTTTTCCCGGGGCCAGCGCAATGGCGACACCCACGAGAATGGTCGTGCTGCAAAGCATTTGCGTGATCGAAATGGTGTTGCCGAGCCAAAGCCATTCGATGGCGGTGGCGATCGGCGATGCCAGACAATGCACCAGCATGATCGAAAGGCGCGCACCGAGCCGCGGATAAGCGTAGTAAAGGGCCAGATCGCCGATTCCAAAACCGATCGCGCCGCTCAACAAAAAAAAGGGAAACCCAACGCCGGAAATTCCCTGCCCAAACGAATGCGCCCAAAGGCCCAGCAATCCCGTCGCGACCAAAATGCGCCAGAAATTTGCGTCGAGACTTCCCAAAACGCGCGTGGTGCGCGCGGCTGCGACGGCCGAAAACGCGAACAGGATCGTGGTCAGAAATGCGGCCAACACGGCGCGTAGTTTGCCGCCGGCCAGCGGCTTGTCACGCGCGGAGTCAGATTTCCGCTTTCACGATGGCTCCACTCCTCACTTGACGCTGCGGAATCCGGCAACCAACCTTTCGCGGATTATGTCGCAAATCAAATTTGGCACCGATGGGTGGCGGGCGATTATCGCCGAGGATTTCACGTTTAAAAATGTCGATCGCGTGGCTCAAGCCACCGCCGATTTCTGGAAAAAAAATCCGGTGCCAGGCACAGAATCAAAAGCTGTTGTGGGTTATGACCGGCGCTTTCTCTCGAACCGCTTTGCCGAACGGACGGCCGAAATTCTCGCCGCCAATGGCTTTCAAGTGACTTTGACTTCGCAGCCCACGCCCACCCCCGCGGTATCGTTTGCCGTCAAAGCGCAAAAGGCCATCGGCGGGGTCATGATTACTGCGAGTCACAATCCTCCCGCTTTCAACGGATTCAAACTCAAGGCCTGGTTTGGTGGTTCCGCCGATCCCGCAATTTGCCAGGCCGTGGAAGCCGAACTGGATAAATCACATCCGCAATGGGTCGCTTTGCCCAATGCGCTCCGCGCCAAACAAATTTTCGTGAAGAATATTCGCACCGCGCACTACGCCGCCGTCAAAAAACAGGTCGATTTCCCGCTCATTTCGAAATCTGGATTGAAGTTCGCCCACGAAGCCCTCTTTGGTGTCGG
>JBFMDG010000848.1:0-3054 GCA_040754135.1 Verrucomicrobiota bacterium | reverse complement strand
CAGGCCGGGCAGCGCCCTTTTTTTGGGGGTGCGGCTCTTCGACGAGCGAATGACAAAATCCTGTATTTATCCCACGGGGCTGGCCAATTAATTGGCTTCCACGAACGCGAGTGCGCCGTCAACAAAGGGCGCCGGGTTACGAGCGAAATCCTGGCCGTCCGTTTCAATGGCGAGCACGCCGTTCCAATTTGATTTCTTCAGTTCCTGAAGCAGCCCTTTCAAATTCGCCTGACCTTCGCCAATTTTCGTGTCAAACGACACATCATCCCCCTGGGTTCGCTCCACTTTCTTGTCCTTCAGGTGAATGTCGAATACGCGGCCTTGATATTCGTTGAACACTTTTGCGGCATCAAATCCTGCCGCTGTGATCCAGCCGGCATCCATGCAAACCCCAATGCGCGCATCGCGATGTTTGATGATATTACGTACGACGAGGGGATTGCCATAGAGCGATTTGATTCCGTGATTGTGAATCGCCACTTTGATGTCGTACTCCTTAGCCAGTTCTTCCAGGCTATCGAAAATCTTAAAATCGGCAGGCTCGACCACGAGGAGTTTCATTCCCATGAATTTGGCGAACTCGAACAGTTTGCGATTTTCCTCCTTGTTCAACGAAGTGCCGGCCACGCCGTAAGTGTAGGCGACCAGACCCTTCTCCTCGATGATGGCCTTCTTGCGTTTGATCTCATCCTGCGGAGCGGAAGGATTGATGTGATTCGGGATCAGTTGAAGATATTTGATCTTGTGCGCCACAGCGAACTCGATCACCTGATCGAAGTTCATGTTTCTCAGCGTCCAGGTCTGCAGGCCGACTTTGTAGCCCGGCTGCTGCGCGTGAGTGTCCGAAGCGGCCAGGCTGATGAAGAACAAAGTGAGGAGAAAAATCCAGGTGCGTTGCAATGGTTTCATAGGTTTGGTGAGCCCTGATTCAATCGGAAAATGGCGAGCCGTCAAGCGTCCTTCGAACCCCGCCCCCATTTAACCCACCCCATGTAACCATTTAACCATGCAACCTTTTTAACCATGTAACCTTTTTAACCATGTAACCATTTAACCATTTAACCATTTAACTTTTTTAACCATGTAACTCTTTTCACCCATTCTCCCTTTCTTTGTGTTGCGATCCCTAACGCGAGTTATTTGCCTGCTCGGGCGGCGCTGACGATGAAGTCATCAAATCGGATGGGCGTGCCGGAGAAAGGGCTGCCGCTGACAGAAGCGCGGCCGGTGTAAGGTTTTTCATTTTCATCCCACTGAATCATCCAATCGCGCGGTTCGCTTTGGCCTTCAGTCCATGCTTTGCCTTCGATTTTCCAGGCGGCGTCATTGATCTTTTGCACCTGCAACCGCAGATGCGTCCATTTGCCCGATGTCCAATCGAAGGGGAAGGTCGATTTCACTTCATCGCCTTTGTAGAGTTCGAGCAGCTTTTTGGCGGGGGTGACCTGGAGCCGGTAACCGCCCACGCCATTGAGGCCGATGCCGAACGTTGGCGCGCGGCGTCCTTTGGCGGTTCCGAAAAAGCGCGCCGTCGCGTTGATGTCGCTGGTTTCGGATGGGCCGAAGAGAACGGAAAAACTGTCGAGTGGCGCGCCGGGCAGTTCGAGGAATTTTTGATTCCCTTCTTGTTTCACAGCAAAGGCGCCTTCGATGACCAGAAAATCATCGGGGATTTTGTCGTTGGCGGCGGATTGGAAATCGTTTTGATAAAGCACTTTTGTTTCCTGCCCGTAAACGGAAAGGGCCGCCAGCGCGACCAACGCTGAAAGAAAAAATTTCGTCATAGACATACCATCGCCTTTATTCATTTCGCAAAGCGTTCAACAATTTGCCGCGCAGCGCAAGCGAGGCCGCCACCCAGGTCCAGACCGCGCCATTGACCAACACCGCCAACAACGTGACGCCCAGCGATCGCCATGGCAGCGCCTGGCCGGGCGTAAGAAGCGTCGGCAACACCGCGACCAGCGCCGCGAATACGCCCACCGCCAGACCGAGCAGAAGCAGTTTGCCATGTTCGCTAATCACCATCCATTTCACCTGGCGCGGCTGAAATCCGAGTGCGAGCAGCACAGCCAGTTCGCTGCGGCGTTCGAGCACATTGCGCAACACCACAATCGCCAGTCCAAAACTTCCCAGCACCAGACCGAGCCCGCCCAACACTTGGAATGTGTTGAGGTAGGTGTTTTGCACGGCGTTGAATGCCGCCAGACGCGCCGCCGCCGGCGTCAGTTCCAATCCCACATCCTGCAACCCTCGCATCAACGTCGCCGCCATTTCATCCCGCCGAACCGGATCGTTCGACGGGCCATCGATGAGGAACATTCGATATCCGGTCTCGTTCGGAAACCGTTCGACAAACCGATGCTCCGCAATCAGCAGATTTCCCTGCAAAATGGAATTGGCTACGGCACCAACGAGACGGATCCGGAATTCTCCACCACGCTCATCGGTGTAAACCAGTGTGTCGCCCACTTTCTTCCCGAGCGCCCATTGAATGGATGCGGCATCGCCTATGGCCGGAACCGCGCCGGTGGAATCGATTTCGTTCAGGAGCAGCCAGGGATTTTCCAGGGGCTGTTTGCTCGCGAAGTTCACGAAGGTGAAGGCATTTCGCTCGGCCAGCAATTCCGGTTTGACCCCGAGCAAACGCGGCTTCTGCGCGCGGTTCAGATTCAAACAACTGGCGTCATCTCCATCACGCACGCGCATCGGCACAAACTTCGTGTCCGACAATTTCTTCGCGTCGAGGCTGAATGCGTCCCGCCCCTTTTCGGTGTTCAGATCATGCACGACGGGATGGGATGTCTCGCCAATAAAAACGAATCCGCCTGTGCCCGAGGAACGCCGCGTCGCATCCCGTTCGGCATCGAGCCGAAACGCGCCGATGGACACGATGAGAAAGCTGCCGCAAGCCAGCAAGGCCACGGTGGCCAAGCTGCGTTTCGGGCGCCGCGCCACATTGCGGGCGCCCAGTTCGGCAATCGTGACTCGCGAAACCCCCAGGGAAGTAACATTTGAATTTGAATTTGAATTGGCCTGGCTCAACAGCGCCGC
>JBFMDG010000847.1:0-3068 GCA_040754135.1 Verrucomicrobiota bacterium | reverse complement strand
TGCGTGCTGCCGGTGACAATCTGACGTCCGTTCGGATTAAAGCCGACATAGAGCACTTGATTGTTGTGCTTTAACGGAGGCAAAACCTCCTTGCCCGTGGCCGAGTCCCACACGCGCACGGTGTAGGTGTAATCCCAACAGGCGGTCACAACGCGGCGCCCATCCGGACTAAACGCAATGCTCCGCACTGGCCCGGTGTGATCCAGCAGGATGCTGTGGCCGCTCGCCACATCCCACAACCGCGCGGTCCCATCGAAGCTGCACGTCGCTACCACACGCCCATCCGGACTGAAACACGCCTTGTAAATCCAGTTCGAGTGGCGGAGCGGTTGTCCGATCACCTCGCGCGTTTTCAAATCGATGACGAGCGCAGTCCAATCCTGGCTCGATGTGATGATCTTTTGTCCATCGGGACTGAAATCCGCGAACCGCACTGCTTTCGCATGATGCTCGAGCGTGTCGCGCAATGCGCCCGTGCGCCTCTCCCACACGCGCACTTTGCCATCGGCGCAGGCAGTCACAATCCACTCTCCATCCGGACTGAATCGCGCCGAGTAAATTTTTTCGGGATGAACCAGGGCTTGCGAAACCTCCTGGCAAGTGGCCAACGACCAAACGCGCGCCAATCCATCGATGCCCGATGTCAGCAGGAGTTCACCATCGGAACTGAACGCCGCCGTTTCTGCTTCGTGCGTTTGGCTGTGCCGAAATATGCGCGGTTCCACCGAGGGATCTTCAAGATCGCGCAAGGTGACCTTGCCATCGCCGCCAGCGATCGCCAGCCAGCGGCCATCGGGGCTGAACTCGACGCAGTTGATGGGGACATTATCAAACCACATGCCGGCGAGGATGGGGCATTGTCCGAGCACGACGCTGAGGTGAACCCGATGGCGGCGTTCGCGAATGGGATCACCTTCCTCAATGCGCAAGGCTTCGGCATACCAGGGCAAGGAACCGATCAAGTCCCGCTGATGCACGGCCAAGGTGCCGTGCGTGACGTAGGAACTGGCCAGCCGCCGGGTGGTTTCGATCCTGGCTTGACGCGCTTGATAAAACGCGGCGCCGGCAATGCAGGCCAGCGCGGCGAGAATTGCCCCCGCTCTGGTAAGAATGGCAAAGCGCTTCTCGAGGAGACGGAGACGCTTGACCGACTTGCCCGCGTGCAGCAGGACCAGATCGCTCAGCATCTCTTCGATGCTCTGATAACGCCGGCGCAAGTCCCCATCGCAAGCGCGCAGGATGACCTCATTCAACTCCAGGAACTGCTGCCGGTCCGTGCGAACCCCGAGATCGCTCGGCACTTCGGGAAATTTGTGCCGATCCTTTCCCGTGCTGATTTCATAGAGGACCTTCCCCAGACTGTAAATGTCCGCCTGCGGAGTTCCCGGGCCTTCCGGAGGAATAAAACCTTCGGTGCCGACGAAGGACTCGGAGGTGCCCACGCCAGCGACCAATCCGATATCGGCAATTTTCGGAATGTCATTTACGAAGATGATGTTGGAGGGCTTGATATCGCGGTGAATCAGCCCGTGCTGATGCAAATGATTCAGGCCGCGCGCCAGCGCCAAACTCAGGACCAGACATTCCTCGAAGGAAAGACGCCCCCGTTCCGTGACCACTTTGGCCAGCGTTTTGGGTTCGTACTGCTCGGGGACAATGTCGGGGCCGCGATGCAAATCATCCCCCAGCTCCATGACGTAATAGTAGTACCCTTCCGCTTCGTTGCGGCCGACCTGCAACAGGTCAACGAGCCCTTCGTGCGTGCGGGAAACCGGCTCGAATTTCTGCAGACCACTAAACTCGCGCTCGAACGGACGCTCCTCTTTGAAATTCCGGCGATAGACAATCTTCACCGCGCGGTACGTGCCCATGACACTGCGCGCCAGCCACACATCCCCATAACTTCCCCGGCCAATCGGCCGAAGCAAAACATGATCCGGCACCCGCGGCGGCGCTTCACGCGCAAGCGCGTCCCGATCGTGACTTTGCTGAGTCGAGGCCGCTGACGGATGATGGCTCATTTGACGCGACGCTGATATCGAGGACAGCTCGGTTGTAATCCGGCCTGAGGCGCTCGGCAACCCGAATCCTGGCCATTGCGGCCCAGGCAAATCCCCGTCGGCGAAGCGAAAAACTGTCAGCCACTGAGCGGACCGTCATCCGGCGACGAACTTGCGCGCCCGGGAAAGCGGTCCTCGATATGAGCAAACTCCAATTGATCAGCGCGTTCGGATCGATTCAATCGTTCTTTGACCTCGCAAAGAATTTGCAACTCGATCAAGGGATGAACCCCATTTGCGGAACATACGGGGTTTCCCGAGTCTTCCTTGCGAAGTGAAGGAATGGTTTTGCAGTGATATTCCCGCCAGGCCTGAAGAGAAAGTTCCACCAGCGCCGCTTCCACCTGATCGCGATGCGCGTGGCGGCATCGGCGCATGGCGCTGGCATTGAGCCAGGCGGGCGGCTGATTCAGCCAACGCCGGCATGCGTGAAAAATTTCCGACGAAAGCGTCAGACCGGACGCCAGCCCGCACACCAGCAACGCAAGCGCCTCGCATAATTCCTCTTCCGGAACGGCGCTCACGAAATTCGATCCGTGCGATCGTTGCGTTCGTTGCACGGTTTGCCATGCCTGCGCAAATAACGGATCAGTTGGCAGCCAAATCGAGAGATCGTCCGGCAACAAATTGCCCCCCGCGAAATACTGCTCCGAAATGGCCTGGTGCGTTTGCATATAAACTCGCGAGCGTAATACGCGAGCGCCTCTCCTGTTCTTTCAAAAAAATCATTCCGATCGAGCTCGGGCGAGCCTAAGCCCCAATTCTCCGTAGCAGCCTGACGTGCGTCGGCTCTGATATTTTCTGCGCGCAAACGGTGCCCAGGCTCCGAGTGCATGCCCACGCGTCAAAGGTTCTTTCGCGATTTGAGATCCGGCAAGCGCCACGGGTGGTCAAGCACGTCTCGACCAGAAACAAGTGATCGAACTCACATTCGTTGCGACGCAGACCTCCAATCTCCCGTAGCTGCCTGACGTGCGTCGGCTCTGATATTTTCTGCGCGCAAGCGGT
>JBFMDG010000846.1:0-3074 GCA_040754135.1 Verrucomicrobiota bacterium | reverse complement strand
CCACCAGCAGGAGGACAAGGAGGACGAATGTCCAGAGCAGCAATTTGTTCCCCGCCGCGCGCGCCTTTCCGGCATGTTTCATAGCGTTATTCTAGCCCGAAGCCGGTGCATGGGAAGCGGAAAGGCGGATTTCAGGCAGCGACAATGCGCGTCACTTAATGAAGATTTGCTCGACGAGGGCGGCAGATTGACATCGATCCACTCGGGGCGTACAAACCTTTCCGAAAACAAACCGCATCCATTATGGACCATTACATCGAGCGTGTCGTTGATCTCCTGGATCCCGCATTGAACCGTATCCACAACATGTCACCCGACGAGGCGCGTCGTCGGATTTTGTCCGGCAAACCGGAATCGGTCCGCGAAATCGATGGATCATTTGCTTTGCTGGCGCGCCAGGGAAAAACGGTTCGCATGGCTCGCTCGCTCGATCGTCCCATGCGCTATTTCCTGGCCAAGCGCCAGGAAGGACCCGCCTTGATTGTGGCTGACCGGATCGATACGATTTTCAATCAGCTCAAGGCCGAAGGGCTCCATGATCAATTCCATCCCAGCTACACCCGCATGGTCCCCGCACATTATCTGATTGAAATTCAACTCGTAGGTTGTCCTGATCCTGACCCCACTTACACCCGCTATTTCACGCCGCAACGCAATGCTTTGCGCGCCGATCTCGACGAGATTGGCGAAGCCTACATTTCCGCTTTGACCGGTGAGATTATTAAATGGCTCCGCGCCATTCCGGAACACGAACCGGTTGGGGTCTGCTTCTCGGGCGGTATTGACAGTGGCTCCGTTTTTCTCCTGACCTACCATTGCTTGAAGAAACTCGGCCTTAACCCGAGCCGCTTAAAGGCATTTACCCTTTCATTTGGCAATGGACCCGATCTCGAACAGGCCCGAAGGTTCCTCGAAGTTTTCGGCTTGGGCATGTTTCTGGAACCTATCGACGCGGACATCGATTCGCTGGATGTCTCTCGCACCATTCGCGTGGTGGAAGATTACAAACCGCTCGATATTCAGTCCGCTTCCATGGCTTTGACCCTCTGCCGGGGCATTCGCGAGCGGTACCCGGATTGGAAATATCTCATCGACGGTGATGGCGGTGATGAGAACCTGAAAGATTACCCGATTGAAGAGAATCCGGAGCTGACCATTCGAAGTGTCGTGCAGAATCTCATGCTTTATCAGGAGGGCTGGGGCGTTGGCCGGATCAAGCATTCGCTCACTTACAGCGGAGGCTTAAGCCGCAGTTATGCGCGCACCTACGCGCCGGCAAGGCATTTCGGGTTCGCAGGATTCAGCCCCTACACCCGGCCAAACGTCATCGAGGTCGCGGAAGGAATTCCGTTCGTTGAACTCACCGATTTCAGTGTGGACCGTCTCTATTCGCTCAAAGGCGAGATCGTCGCCCGTGGCGTGAAAGCGGTCACCGGAATGGATATGCCTGTATTCAGCAAACGCCGATTCCAACACGGCGCGTTGCCAAAAGAGAAGCTCACAACTCGCCTTCCAGATCAGGAACAGGTTTATCGAAAGCAATTCCTCTCTCTTTACGAGTGAGGCAGGGTCAACGTTTGAGTTTGGGCGAACTTTCCGCTTCGCTGCGGCAGACATCGGCTACAAGCGTGAGCTGTTCGAGGAATTTTTCCCGATCCTTCTCTGGCAGCACGGACAAGATTTCCGTTTGAAGCGCGACGGCGACGGCGCGCGCGTCATGATATTTGCGTTTGCCGAGCGGTCGCAGCGAGAGCCGATGGGCGCGCCGATCTTTTTCGTCGGGTCGCCGTTCCACGAGCCCCGCTCGTTCCATGCGTTCGAGCAGGGAAGCGACGGTGTTTGGATCGCTGCTCATCAAACCTGTCAGGCCGCGCTGGGTGATGGGGCCGGCTTCGAGAAGGGTGCGGAGAACGGTGAACTGATCCGGTGTGATTTCGAGATGCGCGATGCGGCGGCGGAAAGCCTGATTCAAACCGTACCAGGCGCGGCGGAGCAGGACGGGAAGGCGTCGTCGTTCGGGGGAATCGATCGGGAGCGGACCGGATGAGTTTTTGGGAGCGGACATGAGTCGATGCTTGCTGTGCGGCTGATTATACGTGTAAGTATTATTCCATTGCAAACTTTTCCCGCTTGTTGAATAGTGGCCCCGCTCCGGTCGGTCCGGTCTCGCCCCGGAGCTGATCAACTAAATTTGAATCGAACATCGGCTCTGTCTTGAAATCATTGGCCTAAAATGAAATCCTCCGCTCTTCTCCTTTCCGGCCCGGCTCGGTTCCTTTGTACCCTCGCTTTCCTCTTCTCGCCTCTCCTCCAGATGCCAGCCGCTGCCGCCAAAGGCTGGCTCAGCTGGCGCGGCCCATTCCAAAACGGCACTTCGCTCGAAACCAACCTCCCCGACAAAGTCGATCCGGCCAATCCGCTTTGGGTGGTCGATTATCCCGGTCAATCCACACCCGTCATCGCCAACGGCAAACTTTACATCATGGGCTACATCGATGAGGGGCCCGATCTCCAGGAAGGCGTCGCTTGCTTTGACGCTGAAACCGGCCAAAAACTCTGGGACCGCCGTTACAACGATTTTCTCAGCGACACCATCTACTTGCGCTACGCCACTTCCAGCCCCACCGTCGATCCCGAAACGGGCAACGTTTACATGCAAGGCACGCAAGGCATCCTGGCCGCTTTTACTGCTGACGGAAAATTGTTGTGGAGGCATTCCATGATGGAATCTTTCGGCCGCTTGACTTTTCCCAACAGCCGCACGGCTTCCCCTATCATCGATGGCGATCTGGTGATCACTCGCGGCATCACCGCCAACTGGGGCGCCCATGGTCCGGGCGGGGATCGCTTCTATGCCTTCGACAAAAAAACCGGCGAACACGTTTGGGCTTCCGCTCCAGGCGATCGGCCCAAGGACAACTCGTTTTCTCATGCCTATCTTGGCTGGGTCGATGGCAAAAGGGTTCTCATCTCGGCTACCGGCGACGGGAGCGTTGTTTGCGTTAATGCTCGCACGGGCGAACCGATCTGGCGCATTCCGCTGTTCAAAGCGGGCATCAACGCCACAGTGCTGG
>JBFMDG010000845.1:0-3077 GCA_040754135.1 Verrucomicrobiota bacterium | reverse complement strand
CGTAGATGACGACCTCGGGTTAACGCGGATGCTCACGCTGAACCTCGAGCAGACGGGCCGGTTTACTGTGAAAATTGAAAACGCCGCCACCGGCGCGTTTGCCGCGGCGCGTGATTTTCGGCCCGACCTGATCATGCTCGATGTCATGATGCCAGGAATGGATGGCGGCAGCCTGGCCGCTCAGTTGCAAACGAGTCACGCTTTGAAAAGCATTCCGATTATCTTTCTCACCGCGGCCGTGCAAAAGGACGAGATTTCCTCTCGCGGCGGACACATCGGCGGCTTTCCTTATCTCGCCAAACCCGCGGCATTGGATGAAGTGCTCGAGTGCATCGACCGCCACCTGTTGAAGTAATCCGGGCGCGATGACTCCGGTGATGAGGCCGTTCCCCGGCAAGGCACCAACCGGAAAAAGGAATGTTTTTCCCTTTGGAGAATCCGCAGGTTATTTGACCCGTTTAGGAGTCCAATCGTAAGTCTTGTTCTCCCCGGAATAATCGGACTCTATTTTTCCGGCGATCTCGTCGCCGTTCACTTTGCCTGTGAATTTCGATTTGATGGTCCGATTATCCGTTTCGGTGATGACTTTGAAGGCGAGCTCGTTATTTTTGATTTCGCCTTCTGAAATCGGCAACTCGGAGCCATCCACCCAAATGAAATTTCCGGAAAGCTTTTCGCCCTCCTGGTCGAGCTTGACGTTTAACTCCGAGACTTCTCCGTTGCTTCTGGTAAAGCTCCAGCGCCACAGGCCGGACGCGGATGCCGCGGGCTTAGTATTTTCGCGTTTGGCTTCCCAATCGCGTTCCCGCGTTTGACCGCCGAAATCGGTTTCCACTTTGCCTTTGATGGCATCGCCACTGACTTTCCCGTTGTACTTGGCAACGAATTTCTGCCCATCGCGTTCGCGAGTGATTTTGAATGACAGTTCATCCGCCTTGAGTTTTGCTTCTTCGATGGCGATCTCGGTGCCGCCGCGCCCGACATAGACTCCGGTAATTTTCTCGCCGTCCTGCTTCAGCTTTAACGTCGAGTCGAATGTCTGTCCGTTTTGCGTGGTGAAAGTCCACTTCCATGTGCCCGCCACATCGGCGGGCTTTTTCTCTTGAGCCGCCGCGGGAGAGGCGAGCAGCGCGAGGGCAACGAGCGACAGGAGGCCTGTGCAAGTGAAAGACAAAAACGATCGAATGAGCGGGTAGGATTTCATGGACGCACTGAATAAAGAATCGCCCGGGAATGTCAAGCGGGCGTTGGACTGGATGGATTGGATGGATTGAAGCCAGGTTCGCGGCTTGTTCAGCTGATGATGGCGTTCACCAGGTTCCCGTGCACATCGGTGAGCCGGAAATCGCGGCCGCCATATCGGTAGGTGAGTTTGGTGTGATCAATGCCCAGGAGATGCAGCAGCGTTGCATGGAGGTCATGGATGTGCACCTTGTTTTCCACCGCGCGATACCCGTAATCATCCGTAGCGCCATAGCTGAAGCCCGCTTTTATGCCACCGCCGGCGAGCCACATGGTAAACCCATGCGGATTGTGGTCGCGGCCATCATTGCCTTGAGCAGTGGGCGTCCGTCCGAATTCACCGCCCCAAAGCACCAGTGTGTCATTCAATAACCCGAGCGCGGCGAGGTCGTGGAGGAGGGCGGCGATGGGTTGATCGACTTCCTGGGCATTGCGTTCCAGGTCGCGTTTGAGGTTGGTATGCTGATCCCATTTGAACGCGTGATTCACCTGAATGAAACGCACGCCATTTTGGGCAAAACGGCGCGCCAACAAACATTGACGCCCGAAATTATCCGTTCGCTCCTGGTTAATGCCATAAAGTTCGAGGGTGGCTTTCGATTCGCCGGAGAGATCGGTGACCTTGGGCGCGGCCGTTTGCATGCGGAAAGCCAATTCGTAAGACTCGATCACGCCTTCGAGCTGGCTGTCTTGTTGGGCCTGCTTGAGGTGTTCGCGGTTGATTTGCTGGAGAAAATCGAGTTGCTGGCGCTGGAGATCGAGCGGCAGACGCGCGTTTTTAATGTGGCGAATCTGCGCCTGGCTTAAAGGCGTGTTGTCGCTGCCGATCGGCGTGCCTTGAAAGATCGCCGGCAGAAAAGCAGATCCATAATTTTGCGGACCGCCATTGAATACCGGAGGGCTGATGGTGACGAAGCCGGGCAGGTTTTGATTTTCGGAGCCGAGCCCGTAAATGACCCAGGAACCGACGCTCGGGCGCACCTGAGTGTTCGAGCCGGTGTGAAGCTTGAGAACGGCCTGGCCATGGTCTTGCCCGTTCGTATGCATGCTGCGGATAAGACAAAGCTTGTCCGCGTGCCGGGCAATGGCCGGGAAAACAGAACTGATTTCCAATCCGCTTTGACCGTGCTTCTGAAACTCCCATTGCGGTCCGAGCAGTTTGCTGTTGGGCGCGAGCAGATCTCCCGGTTTGGCCTCTTTGTACAATTTGCCGTTGTCGCGAACCAACAGCGGCTTGTGATCGAAAGTGTCCACGTGCGATGGGCCGCCATGCATGAACAGAAAAATGACCCGCTTCGCTCGCGCTGGAAAATGCGGATTTCGGGAGGTCAGTGGATTGTTGGAAGCGGCTTGCAGCGCCCTGGCAGTTTGGGCAAGCAAACCGGCCAACGCCACATAACCGAAGCCGCCACAACTCATCCGGAGCATCTCGCGGCGCGTCATCCAGCGTTCGGGTAATGTTGGAACTTTCATGATAAACACCAATTCTCGGTTCAGTTGAGGAATCGAAATTCGGTCGAGGCAAGCAAGGCCTGACAGAAACTTTGCCAGGCGACCAGCGTTTTCGCCGAGGCTTCGTCGCCGGCACCGGCCTGCTCGAACGATTTTACGAAAGCAACCGCTCTCTCGATTTCCTCAGCGGTAGCCGCCCGCCCAAAAGCCTGTTCATACGCGCGTGTCACGCGTTGCGATGGCTTGGGAAAATCGGCGATGAGTTGTTCCGCCCAATTTTTTGCGCGGTCCTGCACGAATTCGCTGTTCATCATGAGCAGCGCCTGGGGGGCAGCTGTTGTCACGTGCCGTTTTCCGCTTACGGCGTGCGGATCCACGAAATC
>JBFMDG010000844.1:0-3078 GCA_040754135.1 Verrucomicrobiota bacterium | reverse complement strand
GTACGAGAGTTCCGCGCCCGAGCCAGAGTTGCGCTTGCGCTTGTGGGAACGCCTGCAAGCGCTCGCTCGCAATCACGGGTTGCTCCGATTGTGGGTCCTCGAGGATGCGGAGTTTTGGAAAACGCGCGCGTTTGTGGCGGCGCCGGAAGAGGTGCGCGCGAAACTTCCCGAAGCGTTCGGCCGTCCGCAAAGCCCTTGGCTCATGCTGCAATTGCGCGAGGAAAGCGCGGCGGCCGTCTCCCTGGAGCGCGAGTTCGACCTGTTTCGGCAATCGCAAAAGGAACTCACCGACCGCGCGTTTCGTCAGGCGCGCACGTTGAAGGTGTTTGCCTGGATCCTTTTGTTTCTGGCGGTGGTGGGTGTCGTCCTCCTGGGCGTCTGGGTGTTTCAACATGTTCCATTGCCGAGGCGCCCGAGATGAGTGGGCAAGGTGCAGGAATGGAGCAGCAAAGCGAGGAGCGAGGTGTGACGGGGCTTCCACTGAAACGGGCTCGGAATCTGTATTTTGCGCCCGGAATTTTGTTTCATTTTTTTGTGGCGCTTTTGTTTTGCTTTGCTAGATTCACCCGCTCTCAAACGGATACAAGGGTGCAGCAATAATCCAGCTTCCGTTTGAGAAACGAGTAAATAGTGACAACGAAGAAGAACATGGCAAAAAAGAATCAGGCATCTCCGCCCCGCAAGCTGGGCACCGCCACCGCCGCCTCCATTCTCGGCACGAGCTCATCCTCGTTCGCTCCCAATGCCAAGGCGCACATCAAGCCGGAGTGGCAGAAATACCACAAGAATTTGCTCGAGTTGCGGGAACGCCTGCTCAATCAAATGAGCGGCCTGGCCAAAGAATCCGCCGAGGAAATGGCCAGTTACAGCCTGCACATGGCCGATTCAGGAACCGATAACTTCGACCGCGATTTTGCTCTCAGCCTCCTCTCTTCGGATCAAGATGCGATCTATGAAATCGAAGAGGCTTTGAAGCGCATCGAGAAAAACACCTACGGGATTTGCGAACTGACCGGCAAACCGATTCCACGCGCCCGCCTCGATGCCATCCCCTGGACCCGCTTCACGGTCGAAGCCCAGGCCCAGCTCGAACGGGAAGGCGCCCTCCGCCAACGCCGCCTCGGCGCCCTCGGAACCGTCGATAGCACCGGCGCCACCGAATCCGAAGAAGAAGAGGAAGCGGAAGAGAAACCGGTCAAGGAAAGAGAGTAGATTATGCCCCGCGAAATCGTCACCATTGAATGCACAGAAGCGCGCAAGGAAGGCAAACCTCCCTCGCGCTACATGACCTCTCGCAATAAAAAACTGCAGACGGAGAAGGTCGAATTGAAAAAATACAACCCGTTCCTGCGCCGCCACACGCTCCACCGCGAGATCAAGTAACGCTATGCCACGCAAAACCAACATCGAGAAAACCAAAGACCGCCAGGGGCGTTCGCGCTCTTCCGGCATGGAAGTGCGCACACCGCGTCCGAAACCAAAAATCGATTTCACCGTGGACGCGCTCGATTACAAAAATGTCAACCTGCTCAAGCAATTTGTGACCGAGCAGGGACGCATTCTTCCGCGCAAATACACCGGCCTGCCAGCGCATTACCAGCGACAGCTGAATCGCTCGATCAAACGGGCGCGGCAGATGTTGCTCATGAAGTAACCTTTCCTCTCCATCGGCTCGGTTCCTCCGGGGCGATGGAGAATTTTTTTGGCGCGCAGTTGCAAATGATTTGCAATTGCCACACGCCGCGCTCATGAACCCGAGCCTGACCTACTTACTCCTTTTCCTCTCGGTCGCAGTGGGGGTGCTCCTGGTTTTAATGTTGAGGCCGGAGGATAAACAAAAGATCAAGCTCCTGATTTCCTTCAGCGGCGCCTATGTCTTCGCCGTCACCGTGCTGCACCTGTTGCCAGAGGTGTATCGCGCGGAAGTTCCCAACGGGCATGATCACGACCACGCCGGTGGCCATTGGATTGGGCTGCTGATTCTGGCCGGCTTTTTCCTGCAGCTGCTCCTCGAATATTTCTCACATGGCATCGAGCATGGACATGCGCACACGCATCATTTCGGCCATATCCCGGTCGGCATGATGACCGGATTGTGCATCCACGCATTTGTCGAAGGGATGCCGCTCGGGGGCGTCGCCATTCATCCCGGGATGGAGCATTCGCAGCGGATGCTTTTGGCTGGAATTGTCATGCACAACATTCCCGTGTCGATCGTGCTTTTTTCGATGTTGCTGCACAACGGCATTGCCCGGAATCGTGCTCTGGCGCTCATGTTTGCTTTCGCGTTGATGTCCCCGTTGGGGATGCTGGCCAGCGATCTCATCGCCCAGGCGTCGCGTTACACGCATGAATTGATGGCTTTGGTCATCGGTATTTTTCTGCACATCTCGACCACCATTCTGTTTGAGAGCAGCGAAGAGCATCGTTACAACCGTCGGAAAGTTGTGGCCATCGCGGTTGGGGCGGCCGTGGCCATTCTCACGAGTTCGTTGCCGCACCATTGAAAGCCCGAGGTTACTTGGCTGACAAAGGCGAAAGGCTCGAAAATGCCTCACAAAAAACCGGAAGTGAATCAATTGGCGGATCGATTGCGGCAGCAGTCGCGCAAACTGACCGGCCCGCGGCGGGCGATTCTCGAATTGTTGCGTGCCCAGGCGCATCCGATGACGAACAAGGAAATCTGGGAACGCCTGACAGATTGCAGTTGTGATTTGGCGACGATTTACCGGTCGATTCACCTCCTGGAAACGATGGGGCTGGTCAAACGTTTCGATTTCGGCGATGGCTCAGCGCGGTATGAATTGGTTTCCGATGGGGAGGATGATCACCATCATCATTTGATTTGCGTGCGCTGTTCGGAAGTGGTGGAGATCGAGGATTGTTTCCCTCCGGAATTGGAGGAGAAGATTGCGGCGGGGAACGGTTTCAAATCCATCACGCACAAGCTCGAATTTTTCGGAGTTTGCCCGCAGTGCCAGTAGAAGGGAAATTAGTCGGATTGGCAGCCGGATGGGGGGCGTGGAGGTTTGCGCTCGTGCGGAGGGCGGCAGCCCCCGGAAATGCGAGAGCCACGCT
>JBFMDG010000843.1:0-3098 GCA_040754135.1 Verrucomicrobiota bacterium | reverse complement strand
CGGATGGGAGGCAAATCGACGGCGCCCGCCACATTTTTCACCTGCGGTTCGGTATCGAGCAGTTGAAAAATCCGCTCGGCACTGGCGGCGGTCGAGAGCAGCGCGTTGTACAAATCGCCCATCGTTTGGATGGGGCCGAAGAACATGCCGAGATAAAGAATGAAGGCGGCCAGTTCGCCGACGGTGATTTCGCCGCGCATGGTGAGTGTGCCGCCGTAACCGAGAATCACCGCGGTGCCCAATCCGCCGAGCAACCCGACGAATGGCATGTAGGTGTGAAAGACTTTGGACGCTTCGTAAACGCGATGGCCATAGATGGCGTGAATGGCTTCGAACCGCGCGAGATTCACTTCCTCGCGCGCGAACGCTTGCACGACGCGCACGCCGGAGATGTTTTCGGCGAGGGAGGAGGTTACTTGCGAGGATTGTTCGCGCATGCGGCGATAAGCCTGCATGCCATGCACGTGGAATAACCGGCTCGCCACCACCAGCGGTGGCAGGACTAAACTGACCGCGAGGCAGAGCCGCCAGTCGTACTGCACGAGAATCACGACCACTCCGATGAGGGTCAGCGCGCTGCTCAAGAGTTGATTCGCGCCCCAGGTGAGCACGCGATCCAGCGATTCGATATCGTTGTCGGCGCGATTGATGATTCGGCCTTGATGCGTTTTATCGAAGTAATTCAGGGAAAGCCGCTGGATATGTTCAAAGACCGCCAGGCGCAGATCATTCATGGCGCCCTGACCAACGGCAATGGCGCTCTTGACTTGCACGGCGGAAAAAAACCAGCCGAGCAGCAGGTTGGCCAGGTAAAGAAAACTGACGACCAGCAGGCCAGTTGTGGCGCTCGAAACCGAGACCATGCTCATGAGGTGCCGGTCGATTCCGAGTTGGATCAGCTTTGGACCCAGCAACTGTGAAAGGGTGGCGAGCAAAGTAAACAACAGGTTCAAAGCGAACACGCGCCGATACGCGCGCACGAATCGGAACAGCCGCAGGAATGTGGAACGGTTCAGCGGGCGTTGCGCAAACGCTTCTTCGATGAGGATGTCTTCGTGACTGGCCATATCGGGCGGTCAATGCGTGATCTGCTGTTCGAAAATCTCGCGGTAAAATCCGCTGCGGTGAATCAACTCGTCGTGCGCGCCGGACTCAACGATCCGCCCTTCCTTCAACACGAGAATGCGATCGGCGTGTTGCACAGTCGAGAAACGATGCGCGATGACGAAAGTTGTCCGGCCGGCGCTCAGTTTGCCGGTCGCTTCCTGAATGAGCCGTTCGGTATGCGCATCGACACTCGAAGTTGCGTCGTCGAGAATCAGGATGCGCGGATTCATGAGGAAAGCGCGGGCAATGGCCAGGCGTTGTTTCTGTCCGCCGCTCAACGTGACGCCGCGTTCGCCGATGACGGTGTCGTAACCATTTTCCAGTTCGAGAATGAAGTCGTGCGCCTGGGCGGCCCGAGCGCAGCGCTCGATTTCATCGCGCGATGCGCCGGGTTTGCCGTAGGCAATATTCTCGGCCACCGTCGCGCTGAACAGGAATGTCTCCTGAAAAATGACACTGACGCTTCGGCGCAATTCGCTGAGGTTCAGTTCGCGCACATCGGTGCCATCGACGAGCACGGCGCCGCTCGAAGCGTCGTAAAAACGCGGGATCAGATTCACCAGCGTGGTTTTGCCGGAGCCGGTGGGTCCGACGATGGCGTAGGTTTTGCCGGGATCAGCGCGGAAGCTCACCTCGTGCAGCGAAGCCCGGCCATCGCGATAATGGAAACTGACGTTGTCGAAGATGACTTCTCCCTGGCCTTGCGGCAGCGAGCGCGAGCCGCTGCGGATGGTTTGCGGTTCATGGATGATTTCCAGGATCCGCTCGGCGCTGGCGCTGGCGGTTTGCACGATATTGGTGAATTGGCCGACCATGACGACGCGATGACCAATGGCCATGAGATAGAACACCACCTTGGCGAGATCGCCGATGAGCAAATCGCCGTTGATCACCTGCCGTCCGCCGAGCCACAAAGTCAGGGGCACGCTCAGGCCGTAAATGAATTGCGCGAAAGGGACGCGCGCCGCCCAGTAATTCACTGTGTCCGCCACCGTTTTGAGAAATTGTTCCCGTTTCTCGGAGAACTTCCGGATTTCATTCGGCTCACGAGCAAAGGCCTTGACGACGCGAACGCCGGCGATGTTTTCCTGAATGACTGTGGTCATGGCGCCGTGAAGATCATGAACCTTGCGCCATTTCGGCTGAAGACACGTCGCAAAATAGATGATCAGCGCCATCGTCGGTATCATTGTCCCGAGCGCAACGAGACAGAGGAGGGGACTGATCGAAAGAATCAAAAGCACGGTCACGATGACTGCGACGACGATGTCGAAGCTCAAAAACAGGCAGGCAAAAAGAAATTCCTGGAGCCGCCCCACGTCGGTGGTGGAGCGGGAGATGAGTTCGCCGGTGTTGGAGCGATCGTGATAACTGAAGGCCAGTCGTTGAATGGCGTTGTAAATGGCGGCGCGGATGTCGCCGAGCGTATTTTGCACGAGCCGATTGCGCGCCGGGCCGACGACGTAGCCGACGCCGGCGCGAATGAGGACGAGCGCGCCAAAAAGCTGGACATAAGTCCAGGGATCAAAGGCGGCGCCCCATTCGGAATGCCAGCGCAGGGAAGTGATGGCGTCGCCGAGGATTTGCGGCAGGAGCATTTCGATGGCGATGTTGACCAGGAGCATCGCAATACAAAAGGTCACGCGGCGCGGGTAGCGTCTGAGAAAAGCCAGGATGCCAAGCAAGCTGCGCAGGTGGATCTGTTTTTTCGCTTCTTTCTTTTGCTCGTCGGCCATGGCGTTCGATGACGTGCGCGCAAGCTTTGCCAAGAGGCGATGAATTGCCACCAAAATCTTTACCCTGGGAGCCGAGCTGATAAGGTTCGCCGCGGATGAATCGACCGAATTACCAGGTGCGGCGCGCCACCGTCGATGATCTGGCTCAGTTGCGCAAACTCTGGCACGCCCGCCATTTTGCGGCGGCGGACCTGGAGAAGCGCCTGACCGAGTTTCAAATTGTGGAGAGTGTGGAAGGGGCGTTGTTGGGCTGCG
>JBFMDG010000842.1:0-3103 GCA_040754135.1 Verrucomicrobiota bacterium | reverse complement strand
CGGAAACAAGTGATCGAACTCACATTCGATGCTACGTCCGCTCGTTTGTTTCTCGGTAGCAGCCAGACGTGAGTCGGCTCTAAAATTTTCTGCGCGCCAGCCAATCGACTGCCGGTGCGTATTCCTGCGCGCAAAAAGCTTCCGCTGCTTTTCGAGATCCGCAAAACGCGTGGCCGATGGTCAAGGGCGCCGCGACCAGAAATAAGTGATCGAACTCACATTCGATGCTACGTCCGCTCGTTTTGTTTCTCGGTAGCAGCCAGACGTGAGTCGGCTCTAAAATTTTCTGCGCGCCAGGCAAACGGTTGCAATGCGCTCAGCTGCGCGCCAAACGCCTCCGGTGCCTTTTGAGATCCGCAAAACGCGTGTCCGATGGTGAAGGGCGCCGCCACCAGAAATAAGTGATCGAACTCACATTCGATGCTACGCAGACGTCACATCCGATGCTGTGAGGAACTCAAGCGCAGCGCAGCCCAATGAAACCCTTTTAACCATGTAACCCTTTTAACCATGTAACCCTTTTAACCATGTAACCCTTTTAACCATGTAACCCATGTAAGCCCTTCAACTCTTCCACAGGCTATTCCCTGAGCCGCAAAACAGGGCCACGTCCGATTGAGATCATGGAGCACGTTTGCTTTGCTTAAAGCAGCAGGTTGGGAAGGTTTCTTCGTTTACCAGGATCTGTTCCGCAACGAGGCGCATTGATTGAATGAACCATGAAAACGCTCGCCAAATCCGCCCACACGCCCACCACCAGCCGCGCCAGTGTCAAAGGCAATCGCGGCTTCAAAGTCGTGAAGCACATCACCATCAACCGGCCCGTCCCGGAACTGTTTTCGTTTTGGCGCAATTTTGAAAATCTCCCGCGCTTCATGAAACACCTCGAAGCGGTCATCGTCCGCGATGCCAGGTATTCGCACTGGAAAGCGCGCGCGCCCCTTGGCAAAAGCGTCGAGTGGGACGCCGAGATCATCAACGAGCACCCCGATTCTTTGATTGCGTGGCGCTCGTGTGAAGGGGCCGATGTGCCCAATGCCGGCAGTGTGCGGTTTCAGGCTGCGCCGGCCGGCCGCGGGACCGAAGTGGTGGTAGCCCTTGAATACATTCCGCCGGCCGGACGCCTCGGAAAGCTGGTGGCGAAACTCTGGAGCGAAGAACCCGAACAACAGGTCGCCGACGATTTGCGCCGGTTTAAATGGATTATGGAAACGGGCGAAATCCCGACCATCGAAGGGCAACCGCGTGGGGCGGCGCTCTGAAAGTTACTGCGGCGTAGTCGAAGGGATGAAGCAGTTCAATTTGGAAAACGGAAGGATCTGATGAAAGCAGTTTGTTGGCACGGCAAGTTTGATGTTCGGGTCGAAAACGTGCCCGACCCGAAAATTCTCAACCCGCGCGATGCCATTGTGAAAGTGACCTCGACCGCGATTTGTGGATCGGATCTGCACATTTACGATGGGGTCATTCCGATGATGCAGCGCGGCGACATTCTCGGCCACGAGTTTATGGGCGAAGTGATTGAATTGGGGAACGCCGTGAAGAACCTTCGGATTGGCGATCGTGTGGTTGTGCCATTCAGTATTGCTTGCGGTAATTGCTATTTCTGTCAGCACGACATGTGGTCGCTGTGTGACAATTCGAATCCGCACGCGGCGTTGGCCGAGCAAATGTTCGGGTATTCCGAGGCGGGGCTTTTCGGCTACTCCCATCTTTACGGCGGCTATGCCGGCGGCCAGGCGGAATATGTGCGGGTGCCTTTCGCCGATATCGGTCCGCTCAAAGTGCCCGCGGATTTGACCGATGAGCAAGTATTGTTTTTATCGGACATCTTTCCCACGGGCTACATGGCCGCGGAGAATTGCCAAATCAAACCGGGCGATATCGTCGCCGTCTGGGGCTGCGGACCCGTCGGGCAATTCGCCATCCGCAGCGCCTTCATGCTCGGCGCCGAACGCGTGATTGCCATTGATGGAGAAGCGCGGCGTTTGCAAATGGCCGAGCGTCAGGGCGCGCAAACGATTGTCTCCGATGTGCACGTCACCGATCAAATCAAGGAGTTGACCGGCGGGCGGGGGCCTGATGGCTGCATTGATGCAGTGGGTCTCGAAGCGCATGCGCGTCTGCACGACACCCGCTATGATCAATCCAAGAAGCAACTCGATTTTTCGACGAAGTATCCGCATGTGTTGCGTCAGGCAATTGAAGCCTGCCGCAAAGGAGGCGTGATTTCCATTGCCGGCGTGTACGCGGGAATGCTGAAGAAGTTTCCGCTCGGTGTCGCCTTTGCTAAAGGGCTCACGTTCAAAATGGGACAAACGCATGTGCATCGGTATATGCGTTTGTTGCTGGAGAAAATCCAACGGGGGCATGTCGATCCGACCTTCGTGATTACGCATCGTTTGCCGCTCGAGGATGCCCCGAACGGCTATGGAATTTTTAACGAAAAAGAAGATGGCTGCGTGAAAGTCGTATTGAAGCCGTAGCGCGCCGTTTCGACATCATTTCCCTGATGGAAAATACCGGCCCCATCCCGATGGAAATGCGCTTCCATCTGCATTAAGAAGAGGCTCATGGCGATCAATGCGGTCAGGAGGAGGAAAAAGAGATTTCAAACATTTCGTTGGGCCGTTGGAATTGAAGGTTCTTTTATTCCCCACCTGCACATTGATCAGTACGAATGGACGCAGCACGATCGTTTTTGGAAAGAAGATTTCAGACGGGTCAGCGATGAACTCGGATGCCGTTGGCTGCGCTATTCGGTTCCGTGGCATCTCCTCGAAAAAAAGCCGGGCGAATTCAACTGGCGCTGGTCGGATCAACGCTTTGATTTCGCGCGCAAGCTGAAGCTGAATTTACTGATTGATTTGGTTCATTTCGGAACGCCCGAATGGTTGCCTCAGGCATTCGGGGACGTCGATTTTCCCGCGGCCCTCGAACGGTTTTCGGCCGCCTTTGGCCAACGCTACGCAAAGGAAATCCCTTCTGTCTGTCCGATCAACGAGCCGTTGATCACGTCGTTGTTTGCCGGCGATATCGGGCTTTGGCCGCCGCATGGGCGTTCGCTTCAGAATTACATGACGGTCCTTTCGCGTGTCACGCA
>JBFMDG010000841.1:0-3113 GCA_040754135.1 Verrucomicrobiota bacterium | reverse complement strand
CGCGCCGCTGCCAGCCCCGGTTTCCAAACCGGTCACCGATCCTCGCGGCTCCAGCGTGATCTCCGAACCCGGGAGATTCACGGTTGCGGACACGATACTGCTCGTGGCTTTGCCGGCGCCGTTCGCGACGATCACATAGTAGAGGCCGTTGTGGTTAGTATTCGCCGACTGGTATCGAAGGATTGGCTGTGTGGAAACGCCCATGTTGCCACGTTTCCATTCATATCGCAGCGGCCCTGTTCCGGCCGCAATCACATCCAAAAGAATGGTCCCGCCTCCCACGACGTTCGTGGGGAGCGGCTGCCGGACAATCGTAGGAGGGACGACCTCTTGCCCAATCGAAATTGAAATCCTTAAAAGTAGGAAAGGTGCCGTAAGCGCCAAAAATCTAACGCCAGAAAAAAATCTGCCACCCGAATGGAACCAGTTCATGCCGGGCTCTTTAATTACATCTAAACGCCAGTGGGGTGAAGCAAAATCATTCGCGCATTCGCCAGCAGCATAATGAAGAATAAAGAGAGTTGAACCCAAATGCGCTCTCCTTCGCCGAACGACACATTCCTTGCCGAATGCAAAAAGTGGCCCTGCTCTTCCCGCCCGCTGACAGTTGCGTCCATAGCAAGCCAGCATGAAATCGCTCGCGCGCAGCCAGTCGCCGCTCTCCTCTCACGCCGAATGAATTTTGATACCTCGGGCCACTCCCGGAGGACGACATCAGGTGCCTGCCTGATTCACGAGCGCGCCGCTCTTGGGCAATATCACCGGCGTTGTGTTAATCCCAACGCGAGCGAATTGGTGCAACAGATCATTCATGCGCGCGATGACGGGTTCACCCATCCAGTGGAACTGCGCCGCCAGCGGAACATGGGAAATGCGTTGGCAATAGCGGAAATGTCCAGATAAAGACCCGGGCTGCTCAGCCAAATCAAAGTTGCCTCTGAGCCGCTCGGTCTATGCGTCGTTCACTCTTAGCACGCAGTGAATAATGTACAAAGAAACGGTAGAATCGACCGCGCCCATCATCGACGCTTACCTGATCAGAATCTCAGGTCTGGTCCAAGGCGTCGGTTTCCGCCCGTTTGTCCACCGGCTGGCGTGCAAATACGGTCTCCGCGGCCGCATTCGGAATCAAACCGGTGATGTCCTGATTGAAATTGAAGGGACGAACCCACCGTTGGACCAGTTCGTTCAAGAGCTCGCGTCGAACGCGCCCCCTCTCGCCAGAATTGACCAGATCCATTGTCAACCGGCCATTCCCACTCACCGCAGGCAGTTTGAGATCGAACCCAGTGAACATGTGCCTGGCGGTGCGCCTACATTGCCACCCGACGTCGCAACGTGTTCTGAATGCCTGGTGGAATTGTTGGATCCCAACGACCGACGATTCCTGTATCCCTTTCTCAATTGCGCACATTGCGGCCCACGCTTCACCATCATCCGATCGTTGCCCTATGATCGCGAACAAACCACCCTGGCCAGTTTTTCTTTGTGCCCTGAGTGCGTTGATGAATATCGCGACCCGTTCAACCGCCGCTTCCACGCCCAAGCTATCGCCTGTCCGCGTTGCGGCCCGCATTTTTGGGCGTTGAACAAGACCGGTCGCCGCGTCGAGGCAGACGATCCCATCGGCTGGATTGTCGAACACCTTCGCCACGGAAAAATTGCCGCAATCAAAGGCCTCGGCGGGTTCCACCTCGCCTGCGACGCGCTTCAAGCCGCGGCCGTGAACGAATTGCGCCAACGCAAGCAACGCGACGAAAAACCGTTTGCAGTGATGGTGCCTGACCTGGAAAGCGCGCGATCTTTGACCAACGCAAGCGATGCGGAAATCTCGCTCCTCGATTCGCCGCAAGCTCCTATCGTGTTGCTGAAGCTGCGGCGGCCCACGCGTTTGGCAGATGCGGTAGCGCCCGGCAATCCGCGCCTCGGTTTGATGCTCCCGTACACACCGTTGCTCCACCTTCTGTTGCGCCGGTTCGGTGGGCCGATCGTCATGACCAGTGGCAATTCTTCAGAAGAGCCGATTCATTTCGAGGACGAACCGGCCATCAACGCATTGAAGGAATTGGCGGACTGCTTTCTGATGCACAACCGGCCGATTCACATGCGGTGCGACGATTCCGTCGTGAAGGTCGTAAGCGGAAAGACCGTCATGTTGCGGCGATCTCGCGGTTTTGCACCCGCTCCGATTGCCCTGCCCTTCCGTTTCAAGCAACCATTGCTGGCCACCGGCGGACACATGAAAGTGACATTCGCCATCGGCCGCGATTGTCAGGCCGTGCTGAGCCACCATTTGGGTGATCTGGATCATTACGCGAGCCATCGGGAATTCGTGCGTGCGATCGCGCATTACGAAACCGTTTTGGAATGCGAGCCCCAACTTTATGCCCACGATTTGCATCCGGATTACATATCAACTCATTGGGCTTTGGCGATGGCCAGCCAACGCGGGAAACGCTCCCTGGCCGTTCAACATCACCACGCGCACATGGCCAGTTGCATGGCGGAAAACGAGGTCAGGGGCCCCGTCATCGGAGTGACCTTTGATGGCACCGGCTTCGGGCAGGATGGCGCGGTTTGGGGAGGAGAATTTCTGGTCGGCGATTACGGCGGTTTTGAACGGGCTGCTCACCTTCGTTACGTGCGGATGCCTGGAGGGGAACAGGCCATTCGCGAACCGTGGCGAATGGCTGTAGCGCATTTGGTTGATGCGGAAGAGCCGATCAGTTTCTTGGAACTGGAAGCCGAGCCCACACGCCACATTGAAATGATGCTGCGCAAATCGCTTCGTTGCCCATGGACTTCAAGCTGCGGACGATTGCTCGATGCCATTGCTTCTATGATCGGGTTGCGGCAGCGCACGCGCTACGAAGGGCAACCGGCAATAGAACTGGAATGGCTGGCCGAGAAATGCGAGCCGCTCGATCCCTATCCTTTCGCGCTGAGCAATACCCACCCGCTTGAAATCGACACGCGCCCATTGATAGCCGCCGCCGCTCGCGATTCCCGCGACCGGGTGGATCGATCGATCATTGCGCGGCGGACTCATGAAACGTTGATTGAAATGATAGCCACGGTTTGCGGCAAATTGCGCGCGAGGCATGGGTTGTCGC
>JBFMDG010000840.1:0-3120 GCA_040754135.1 Verrucomicrobiota bacterium | reverse complement strand
GAGGCGGGGCGGACTACCGTCAATGCCACCCCGCTTTACCGGCGGCTGCGAAAGGAATTTGCACCATGAAAAAATCAAGCAAGTCATCACTCACGCAAATGGCCATGAAGGCGTTGGCGGACGCCGTGGCCAAAGTGGTGGAGGACCATCGCCGCCGCGCCCGGCCCCTGGCCGTCTGGCGCGACGGCAAGGCCGTGTGGATCCCCGCCACGGAAGCCGGAGCATTGCACGAGGACGCGATTCCATATCGAACCAAATCTCATGGCACAAAGCCTTAAACTCTGCGCCAGCTCGGAAGAACTCCGCACCGCGGTGAACCAATTGCAGGAATTCCTCTATGCCGACTAACGGCGTTGCCGCAGGGCTGAAAGCCTGTCATGTGGCCCGGCCCGGCCTGAAGGGCCGGGTTGCGAAACCACCCAATTATCCCGAGGCCTGAAAGGCCGCCCCCACGATTGCGCCGCCCGTGTCCTGCCCCTACAGGGCGGAGATATTTGTTTGGACACGTGTTCCCTTGCCTTCAGCCCGCGCTATCACATCGCGGGCTTTCAGCCCTGTTTTTGCGACGCGCTGAAACTCCCCTGTCCCGGCGAAGCGTATGTCTTTTCGCTGCGAAGGGGGACGCCCATTTCCCACCGCGGCAACGTGAACGAAATGATCGGCAAATTCGGCGGCGCAGACCAACTCCGCAATGCGCGAAACTGCTCGCCAAATTGGACGCATTGCGCGCTCACTGGGCCAATGCCAGCCAGGGCGACAAACTGAATCTATATGGAAATAGATTATAAAGTGCTCTTCGAGCGATTGACCAGACGTTACGGCGGAATCACGCCGCAAGCCTTGGAGAGCATTCTTTGTCCGGTTCTGATTCCGATTCACACGCTCGATAAGACAATCATCAAAGTTGCCGGGCAGAGCCACTTTCGCGGGAGCTTCACAATCAAGATTGATGCGGACTGCGAAGGCCTAATGAGGCCGGGCCGAACAGGAAAGTTCGTGCCAAAGTCATACAAAGACGGCGGCGTGTGGCGCGAACTCGCCAAGGGCAGAATTCTGAAAGTGGACAGGACTGCTGGCATCGCGGAAGGAGAAGTTTACACAGGCGCAGGCAGCAAGAAGTCCGAACTTGAGAAGGCGTTTCTGAATCTCAACGAACATGATTTTTGGGAGGTTGACCAATACGGCGCGTCCGCAAAAGTTCTCAGTGGCCTGGTCGAGTTTTCACTCGTGCATGTCTTGAAGCAGGCAGGTTACTGCATTCGCCGAATGCCAGAAGACATGGCCAGGCACATTGGTGGATACGCTTACTACGATTTCGAGGTCGAGAAAGGCGGTGTCATCAAGAAGCTCGAAGCAAAATCTCTATGGGGCACGAACACGAAGTTCGCTCGATTGATTCACAGTCTGACCGACGGCTATCCAACCAGCAGTTGCAAATTCGCGACGCAGGATTTCTTTGCTGTCAGTTTGTTTCTCCGCACAGGAAACATTCAGGACTTTGCGTTTGCGCGTTCAGTTCCCAAAGACGTTAAGCCGTATGGCCTGCCACGAGCGGAAAAATTTCCTGAGCATGTGAATCAGAATCCGACTTGCGAAATTGGCGATGGGACTTGGTTTGCGTCGCTGGACGAGGTCTGGAATCTGGCTTGAGGTCCATTTGCCGCCAAGCTGCGCCCGCGTTTTCAATAGATTCCTTGAACTGCTTTCGGATTCCATAAAGACGTTCCTCCAGTTCGGCAATCGCCGTTGCTTGTCGCCGTAGTTTCGGCATTTCATCATGGCGAACCGGGAGCAGCACGTCCGAGAGACAGCTTTCATCAATCGCCGGATAGGCGATGCCCACGTTGTTCCGCATGAGTTGGGTGATTACGAACTCGGTCTTGAGCAGATAGGCCAGCGTCAGCGAATCGATCTTGGTTGGTCGTAACACTGCCAACCCTGTCGTGCAGACCGAGCCGTCTTGATGGGGCCCGACGACACCCACTGTTCCGCGCTCCGGGCGAACAGTTGAAACCAGCACGTCGCCTGCCTTCACGAGTTTTCTCGCGCGACTCGGCGTGGCGGAGGTTTCGATGCTGTTGGAATACACAACGCATGTTTGCGAATCTATGTCCGAAATCTCGATGTAGTTGAATTGTTTGTCTCCCCAACGACGCGGGTCGGCACGTTCGTCCACAAGCTCCGCGACATCCGAGACGTAAACGTCTGCATCCGACTTGCGCTTCAATCTCTGCTCTACCTCGGCGGAGAGTGATGCGTGATGTTGCGCGTCCCACCGGTCAAGAACGTGTGCATCTTCAAGCCACCGTACCAAGTTCGGTTTCGCGGGTGGGCCTACAATCTCGTTGAGGATGCGCGGCAAATCGCCTTCGCCTTGAACGATCTTCATCCGCTGATTGGCTTTGGTGGAAACGGTGAAGCCGATGTCCTGGCAGATTGCGAAGGCCGTTCGGCGAGATGAAGCGTTCGTCTTTGATTTCTTGCGAAGGTGAAGGATAGAAGTTTTGGTATTCGTGCCTGCAACCCCAAAAGTCACGCTTGGGAGGGAAACGACCGCCCAAAGCTCTACGTCGTTGGCAATGCCGCGCCGCAATTCCTCGAATATGGCTTTGTTTGTCAAAATGCTGTCCGGCACAACGGCGATAAGTTGGCCGCCAGGTGCGAGCCAGTCGAGGTATCGCTCCATGAAAAGAATTTCGGAATCCAAGCGGCCCGGAAAGCGTCGTGCCCACCGCGTGGCCACCTTGTATTTCACCAAGTCATTTCCTTGGAAACATGCCCCGAATGGTGGGTTGGTCAGAATCAGCCTCGCCTTGCCGTTCAAACTTTCTGTCACTTTCGCGTCCGCTCCATTTCTAGCGAGAGAGTTTGCAAGATGAAGCCGTGCCATCGGAAAGCCGAACATGGCGATATTCGTAAGCGCCAGCCGAATCATTCGCTCGCTCTTGTCTATCCCGACTACGACGCGACCGAGAATCGCTTTCAGCCACGATCTTCTCCGCTCCGCATCTTCTGTGCGCTCCGTCATCCGTTCGCGCAGTTGGTGAACTGTTTCAGCAAGGAACGATGCGACACCACAAGATGGATCAAGGATCAAACCAAACTCCGCACACCGTTTCG
>JBFMDG010000839.1:0-3127 GCA_040754135.1 Verrucomicrobiota bacterium | reverse complement strand
GAGGGGTGCCGTCGTGACTGCTGGCTTGGGCACGAAGGCAATGCCGGATGGATTGCTGGTCCACAACGTTCGCGAGACAACTTCGCAAAAACGATCAAGCAAACCGGGGCGTGCTGTTGTATGCATCTCCGGTCAATGAAGCCGGATGAAGCCAACGACACTTCAAGATTACAAAACGCGTCTCTTGCGCGTGCTCGTGCATATCCAAACGCATCTGGATGCTCCCATCGCCCTCGACACGCTGGCGCGCGTCGCCTGCTTTTCGCCTTTTCATTTCCATCACGTATTCCGCGGCATGATCGGCGAATCGGTGAAGGAGCATGTGCGCCGGCTGCGACTCGAGCGGGCCGCAGTTCATCTGAAACTCGGGTCGTCGCCAATCACGCAAATTGCCTTCGATGCCGGTTATGAAAGTCATGAAGCGTTCACGCGCGCGTTCAAAAGCGCTTACGGAATCGCGCCGAGTCATTTCCGTGCGCAACATCAGCCGAGGCTGTTCATCACGGCGCGCTCGCAGGTGCATTGGAACCCGACGACAAAACTGCGCCGGTTCAAATCAACACCGATTTCATCGCGCGGCATGAAAGTGGAAATCAAATCATTGCCATCGTTGCGCGTCGCGTTCATGCGGCACTTCGGTCCTTACACAGAGGTTCACACCGTTTGGGATGAATTGCTCATGCAACTCGGGAAAGAAGGACTGCTCGGAGGGGAGTCGCTTTTCCTCGGCATTCCCCATGATGATCCGGAAATCACGCCGCCGGAGAAACTGCGTTACGACGCCTGCGCAACGGTGGATTCGACGTTTGCTCCCCGCGGATTGATTGGCGTTCAGGAGATCGCCGGCGGTGAATACGCCGTTACCACGCACCTCGGTCCGTATGATCAGATGGGGAGGACTTACGCGAAAATTTTCGGGCAATGGCTTCCACGGAGCGGACGCGAGTTGCGGGACGCGCCCTGTTTCGAGAGCTATTTGAACAGCCCGGAAAACACCGAACCGGAAAACCTGCTCACGGATATTTACGTGCCCTTGCAAACGCCACGGATCAGTGGTTATGCGATTCGATAATTCCTTGGAAAACCCGCACTGCCTTCAAAACATCAAACCCGTCAAGCCTATGAAATCGACCGAAAAAATGGATCTCTACAAACTGCACAAAGACGATTACAGCATGCCCCGCAAACCGGTCGTGCTCACCATCCCCCCGGCCACTTACCTCGCGGTCCGCGGACAAGGAGAGCCGGGCGGACCCGCATTCATCGACCGCATCGGCGCACTTTACGGCGTGGCGTTCACAGTGAAAATGACCTGGAAGTTTGCGGGCAAACAGGATTACGCCGTGTGCAAGCTCGAAGCACAATGGTGGAGCAACGGAGGCGAGGATAATTTCGCTCTCGTTCCACAAAAAGAGTGGTGTTGGAAATTGCTCATTCGCACTCCGTCGTTCATCAGCCAGGCGGAAATTGATCGTGCGATCGAGACTTTGCTGGAAAGAGGCAAAGGAGAAACCGTTCGTGAAGTGAAACTGGAATCAATCGATGAAGGGCTCTGCGTGCAGATGCTGCATGTGGGGCCTTACGCGGAGGAACCGAAAACCATCGCGATCATGAGAGCCCAGGTGGAGGACCGCGGATTTCAATTTCACGGGCGGCATCACGAAATTTATATCTCCGATCCCAGACGTGTGGCGCCCGAACGCTTGAAAACCATTTTGCGCCAGCCCATCAGAAAGGCGCAGGTGAAATGAGCTGGCAGCCGTTTCGAATTCGGTTGCGAAAAAGGATCGGGGGCTAAAGACAAAGAAAAGGTGCGCTGACTTGCGCGCTCCTCAGGCCACGAGTTCTTTCACAAGATGCCCATGGACATCGGTCAGGCGGAAATCGCGCCCGGCATGCCGGAAAGTCAGCTTTTCGTGGTCGAACCCGAGCAGGTGCAGAATCGTCGCGTGCAGGTCATGCACATGCACTTTGTTTTCCACGGCGGCAAACCCGAATTCATCAGTCGCGCCATGCACATATCCGCCACGCACACCGCCGCCGGCCATCCACATGGTAAAGCCGTGATGATTGTGATCGCGTCCGTTGATTTTGCCGGCGTTTGAACCGGGCGTGGGCAATTCAACCGTGGGCGTGCGCCCAAATTCACCGCCCCAAACCACCAGCGTGTCCTCGAGCAGCCCGCGCTGTTTCAGATCTTTAAGCAATGCGCCGATGGCCTGGTCGCATTCCTTGGCCAGGCGCCGGTGGTTGATTTCGAGATCATCGTGACTGTCCCACGGTTGACCATTGCCGTGCCAGACCTGAACAAAGCGCACGCCGCGTTCAATCAAACGTCGCGCAATGAGGATTTGGCGCGCCTGCGTGCCTTCCCCGTACATCTTTCGGATGTGTTCCGGTTCCCGCGAAATATCGAAGGCGTCGGTGGCATCCATCTGCATGCGGTAAGCGAGTTCAAACGATTGAATGCGCGCTTCGAGTTGGGAATCGTTCTGCCGTTTCTTCAAGTGGCGCTCGTTTAATGTGTGAAGGAGATCGAGTTGCGCCCGCTGTTCGGGCATCGAAGTGTAGTTGTTCTTGATGAACTCGATCAGCTTCTCCATGCGCGTGTGCTGCGTGTCGATGTAAGTGCCCTGGTAAACGCCGGGAAGAAAACCGGACTGCCAGTTTTGCGATTCCTGAATGGGATAACCGCCCGGGCACATGGCGATGAACCCGGGCAGGTTCTGGTTTTCCGATCCCAGTCCGTACGTGACCCAGGATCCCAGGCTCGGCCGGATCAATCGCGCCTCGCCGCAATTCATGAGCAACAAGGAAGGCTCATGATTCGGCACGTTCGCGTGCATCGACCGAATCACCGCGATATCATCGATGCTTTCCGCAGTGTGGGCGAAGATTTCGCTGACTTCGATGCCGCTGCGGCCATACTTTTTGAATTTGAAAGGGGAGGGAAATGCCGCGCCTGTTTTGCGTTCGGTGCGCGGATTTTCCATGGGCAACAGTTTGCCGGCGTATTTTTCGAGCGACGGTTTGGGGTCGAACGTATCCACGTGCGACGGTCCGCCGTTCATGAAGAGGTGAATCACTCGCCTGGCTTTGCCGGTGAAATGGGGCGCTTTGGGAGTGA
>JBFMDG010000838.1:0-3133 GCA_040754135.1 Verrucomicrobiota bacterium | reverse complement strand
AATCGAGCACCTGCGCTCCCGGCGACCGCGCGATGAGTTCGGCCACCTGCTGATAGTTCAATTGTTGATCGAGATAATAACCCGTCTTGTGGCCGCCTAACAGGTCCACGGCAAATTGGATTCCATTGATCGGCACGGGCAGGGGACCGGAAAGTTGCCCTTCCAAAACACCATTCGCATCCGGAAGTCCTTCGAATTTCCGCGAGGCCATCTCGTTGCGTTCCACGATCGCGCGCGGAGCGAAAATTCTCTTGAGCACGCTCACGATCATTCCTTTGCGCGCGTCCATGCCCAATGCGGACGTCTGTAGCACCAGGACGTCGCCATATTTATCCACGATCAATCCGCTCAGGAAATCACTCTCGGCATTCACCACCCGGAAGGAAGTGGCGTTCGGCAGATGCTTTTGCCGCACAGCCAGCGCGGCGCGGATGCGGTTTTCGAAAAACGATTCGTTCACCTCGACCCGGTCGCGATCGAGCACGCGCACATTGATTTTCGATTTGGAATTATAAAAACCCACCCCGAGAAAACGCTGGCGATGATCCTTCACCTGCACAACCGCGCCATCTTCGGCCGGTTGCGTCAGACGCGAAATGGAACCTTGATAAATCCAGGGATGCCCCGCAACCACGCGGTCGGCTTCCCCTGGCCGCAACAGAACGGTCGGCAAGCTGGTCATAGTTTTTGTAAACAATCGCCGCAAGGTAGCTCAACACATCGGGCAGTAAAGCAGCATTGCTGGCCAGTGAGTTTTTGCTCCCTTGGCCGTGTGGCCAGTGGTTCATTCCACGGCCGCGTCGATTCGAAATCTCGATGAGATCCACCGCGATGCGTTTTCGCGCCTCGATATTTTCGTATTCGCCCGGCGCGCTTGATTCAGGCGAAGGCTGTCAGCGCGATTTTTTGTTTGTTGGCGAAACGCTCGACGTCCGGCGTGTCGAGCACGAGCGTTTTGCCCGCTTCGATGGCGAGCACGGCAATGCGCGCCGCGCTGCACGACTCGAGCGTTTGCAAACCGACGCACGGAATATCAAAGCGCATGTCGTGCTTTTCACGAGCCACTTTCACAGCCACGGCGCCGCCTTCTTTGCCGGCGAGGTCGCCACCTCTTTTCAAACAGGCATCGGTGCCTTCGAACCCCTCCACCGCCAGCACTGTGCCGGCCTTGACCACCACCGTCTGGCCGATCTCGAGCCGGGAAATTTCTTTGGCAATGCGAAAACCAAATTGCACATCGCTCGACTGAACTTCCGAAAGTTGCGGTCCGAGGTGAAACCCGGTCCGCGGCATCAGCGGCCGCAGCCACGGCGTGGCTTCAATCAATTGAATGCCGTCTTTTCCGAGTTCATCGGCAATGGCTGCGAAGATGGTGTGCGCATTTTTCTCCTTTAATTTCCAAAGCATTGTCATCGCGCGCAGATCCGGGCGAATATCGAAAAGATTCCTGGGAGCAATCTGGCCGGCCATCACACATTGCCGCACGCCGGAGGATTTGAACGTCTCGATCATTCGCGATAGCTGGCCCACCTTTAACCAGATGACGCGATCGGCCACATTTTCAATCTGCCGGTCGGTTTCCCCTTCAAAAGCCACGGCGATGACGCGTTGCACTCCCATGGCTTTGGCCTGGCGCGCCAGCAGGAGCGGCAACGAGCGATTCCCGGCAATGAGCCCGAGTGTTTCGATCGCAGGAACGACGTCTGACATCAGCGCGTATTTTCAACCAGAGCATCGCGCGTGAAAAGGAGATAGTTACTCGCGAATTCCAGATGCTCGGATGAGCGTACGACCGATTTTCAAAACGGCGGCTAGGCGGCTTTCAATTGTCCGGGGCGGAGCGTTTCGAGAAACGTGCCCAAATGCTCATGCACCAGGGCGGGTTGATCGATCATCACGAAATGTTTTGCTTGCGGCAGCCGTATCAAACGGCTTCGGGGCAAATCCAGCGCCAGACGTTCGCCGTACCTGACGAGTTGAAACGAATCTTCCTCGCCCCACAAAATCAACGCCGGAATCGTCACTCGCGGCAATTGCGCCGTCAGTTCTACAGTCAAATTGGTGTTGAGCGCGGCCGCATTGCGGATCAGCGAAAGCTTTCCCACTTCGGTTTGGTAAGGCGCGAGCAATCCTTCCAGCCACTCGTCGGAAGGTGGATTAGCAAATCCCATTTTCAACGCGCGCCGCAGCATTTTCATGGCGAGCGATGCGCTTAAGCGTCGCGCAGTTTCCGGGTTGCTCAATTGCAGCATCAGTTCAATCGGCCAGGAATCATAACAGACTGAGTTCATCAGGCAGAGGCTCCGAACCCGTTCCGGATGGAACACGGCCAGTCGTTGCGCGACTCCGCCGCCAATGTCGTGCGCAATCAGGTGCGCCGAATCAATTTCGAGAGCATTCAAAAACGCCAGGATGGCCTCGGCCTGCATCGCAATCGACCGATCAAATCCATCGCGTTTGTCTGAGAATCCAAATCCCGGCATGTCCGGCGCCAATACACGATAGCCGTCCTGCAAATACTGAATGGTCGGATGCCAAAGATAACTCCAGGTCGGAATTCCGTGCAGAAGGACCACCGGCGCGCCCTGCCCGGCATCGATGAAACTGAGGAAGCGATCGCCCCACTGGACCAATTGTTGTTTGCGCTGGAATTCGCGCCAGTTCATGCGGCCATCGAGGGAGATAAATCGCGTGTCGCGGCCGGGAAAGGCGATTGCATCAAGCGATCAGGCGTTTTCCAATCGAGCTGGAACAGCGCCATATTCAGGATCAACGCTGGAAGCGCCTCTTCGAATCGTCGCGTCGTTTCCAGCAGCTTTTCCAACTCGTCACGGGTCTCGTCGGAATCGAAGCCCGGCAGAATAATGGCCGGCGATAGGCGCGCGGTCCAGAGCCGGGCGCGTTCGCGCAACGCACAGGCAGCCGAAGCAAACGCGGCGCTCTGGCAAATCGGCTTAAACCGTTCCCAGGCGCGTTCCAGGTAATCCGGCCACAACGCCAGCGTGCGGTAGTCGCTATGGAGCTCCTCGATATCCAGGGTGTTTTGAATATCACGAAAAAGAATGCGCACGCGCTTGTCTTCCATGGCTTCGGTGATCATTTCCATCGCCGCCATGCGGGGCGGGGCGCCTCG
>JBFMDG010000837.1:0-3140 GCA_040754135.1 Verrucomicrobiota bacterium | reverse complement strand
TGGGTTTCGAGAAGCAGCGAGCCCTGATCCGGGTACTCGAGCCGCAAAGGCAAATCGAACCGTTCCGCGCAAGGCCACTTGAGCCGAGCATCTTTGGGAATGGCGCCGGCAAGTTGTTCCGCGTCCACGCGCAACTGGCCGAATTTCGCCGCTTGCTCGAACTGTGCTGGCGGCTGCCAATCCAAAAGACGGGGAGCGTGCCACGGTGGAAACGAGCGCTCGGCCTCCTGCTGACTCTGTTGAATCGCCTCACACAACGCTGCGCTTTTCGCCCTCCACTGTTCTTCGAGTGGACGCCATAATTCTGCGTAATCCGATTGCAATTTCGCTTCGCGCGCCGCGAATTGTTGGGTGAGCTCCGTTTCGCGCGCCGTCCGTTCCTGTTGCACCCTATCCAAAGCCGCGGCATGCGCTGTTTCCAGTCGCCCGGTTTTCCGTCGGTGCAGCGCCTCGTTCCTTATCGCTGCTCGCGCTGCTTTCTCCTGCAATCGCTGGGGCAATGCATCGCGCGCGGCGCTGGCTTCGTGAATTGTCCGAGACCATTCCTGCTCGATCCAATGGCCTTTTGCCTGATACGCGCCTTCAATGGCCTGTTGCTCCGCGATGTGCCGAGCGTCGGCTTTTTGGAGACATGAGGCATGGAGCGCATGCGCTTTGTTCAAAGCGCCACTCAATCGCGACGCTCTCGAATCCGCGGTGCGCCGGGCCAGCCAATAAAGCGCGAAACCAGCGACCACCAGCGCGCCGGCGCTGAGCGCGGCGTGGCGATAGGTGAACGCCTGAATGCCCAGTTGTTGCAGAATCGGCACCACTGGAAATTGGGCCAGAATCAATACCACCCATACCGGAATGAAATTGAACATCCGCAAAAGGAGATGGCTGCGGAGTGCTTTGATGTCGTTCCAGGCCTTTTCGAGCGTGGCTTCCAGGCGCTTCCGGAGTGAATCTTCCTCTTGCGCGAGTTCGGATTCTTCAAGAGCAATGGGCTGATGAAGTCGCGCACGGAATTTGGGAAAGCCTCGGAAAAGCGCGCGCGTGCGGATTTCGAGGTCGTTCAGCTGCGACTGATCTTCTGCCAGGGCAGCCAGAAACTGGTCACGCCGCGCTTTGGCCGCGGCCAGACCTTGCTCGCGATTCTTTTCCGCTTGCAGGCGTTCTGTCTGAAGTTTGTGCTTGCGACGCCCTTCGTCATTCTCAATTTCCTTGAGCCGTTTGCGCTGGCTGTTTTGATGCGCTTCGCGCAGCAGTGTCTTCCTGGCGAGGTAGCGTGCTTCAGCGGATGTCCTGGCGCGAACCAACGCAGCGTTGGCTTCCTCGGCCTTTGCTTCGAAGGCGGTTTCGAGTTCGGCCAAAGCCTGCTGATGCCAATGACGGGCGGCAGAGATTTTGTTGGTGAATTCCTGCCCCAACTTTTCTTCGCTTTTGGCGAATTCCCGGAGGGTTGCCTGGAGGTTTTCGATCAGCGCAAGCGTTTTATCCACGCCGAATGGTTTACTCACAATCACTCCTGATCCTGGTTACAAGTTTGTCGATCTGATCGATGACATGCATCGCTTTGTCCACGCTGAGAAACAGTTCCTGGAGATGTTGCCGCTCGAATTCGGCGCATTTGGCATCCTGCCAGGCCTCTTTCGTATGCTGCCATTGCTGGGCCAATTCGCGCGTCAAAGCACCGAGTTTTGCGGCGCTGCCTTTCATCGTTGCTCCTCCACGCTCCCGGATGGGGAAGGTTCGGAACCTGCGTTTGCGGTCGGAGCCGGCGAGCCCGCCGCCGCCGCAGTTTCGTCTTCCGTCGATCTCGTGCGCGTCGAGTCCGCAATGTGCGAAGGCGGCGGACTCCCGGCATAATCGGAAAGGGTTTTTGCGGCTTGCGCCAGATAAGCGGCTGCTTTTGGCATATCGTTCGAAAGAATGGTATGGAGCTTTTCCAGTTGCTTGAGGAGCGGCTCGACGCGGCTGTCAAACTCGCGATGCCATTTTTTCAGCAACTGCAATTTGCCTTCGGCTTCTTCGAGAGCGCGCCGGGCTTTTTGCACGGCCATTTGCTCGACGATAATGGCTTCATGGAGATTGGAAACGCGAGCGCTGAACAAGGCTTGCTGAGCTTCTTCGAGTTTTTTGGTGCGGCGCCGCACCTGACCTTCCCAGAACATCCGCTGCTCATTTTGCAACCAAAGCCGCGTGCGCAGGACATCGGCATTGACTTCTTCGAGCGCCGGGCGGGCTTTGCTCACGTAAACAATCAGATGCGCTCGGAAAGCGTCCAGAGCTTCGACGGAGGTGACGCGGGCGCGGTCCGGCATGCGTTAACGCTGGTTCAGGTATTCCTCGATACGCTGCGCCTTCCGCAAGAGATAAGGCGTGTGTTGGTTTGACACCTCGACAAATTTCTTCAGCGCCTTGAGGGTTTGCTGGAATTCTTCGGAAAATTTAAGATGCTCCTGGTCCTGCCAGGTGTCTCCGAGCGCAGCAAAGCGCGCCTGGAGCGATGCCATCCGGCTTTGCAGATCGAGATTGAACCGCTTCAACTCCTCGGCGAAGCGCCGCACCTGCTCCGGATCCATGATTGCCTGCGTCATAATTTCTATGCTTTCTCTGCTGCTTGCCTCAAGACAAGCGTTGAATTTTCAGTGGGTTATTTCCGCTGACGGGCAATCTGCCGCGTCTGGCGGAAATACGCAAACCGATGTTCATCGGTCCGTTCTCAGGTGCCATCTTCAGCTTGCGCAGAGGAGGCAAACATGGGCTCGGGCAGGTGGTCATCGATGCGCGGTGATGTTTGGTGGCCGGTTTTGACTTTCCCAAACCGTTTCTCTAGCTTGGACCGCGATGAATGTGTTGCGTTATTCGGATGCAAATTTTGGGGAGCGGCTCAACCAGCTCGCGCACGCCTCGAGCCTTTTCGATTCCACCATCGAAGAACGCACCCGCACCATTCTGGAAGCGGTCCGGGCGCGCGGTGACGACGCTTTGATTGAGTTGACCGAGCGGTTTGATGGAGCCCGTCTGACGATCGATTCGTTGCTGGTCACGAAGTCGGAGAAATTCAATGCCTCTTTGTTGGCCGACGAAAACTTGCGCAATGCGGTGGCGCTCTCTCGCACGAACATCGAACAGTTCAGCCGGAAATCTTTGCGCAA
>JBFMDG010000836.1:0-3140 GCA_040754135.1 Verrucomicrobiota bacterium | reverse complement strand
GCGGCGCATTTCAAGTCCCATTTTTTGGGACGTGACGAATCTCTGCGGCGGCATGTCTCCAGTCCACGCCAAGATGAAACGCGTTCATCAATTTGAAATGTTCAACCAACCGGCGAACAGACGACCGGGCATCGCTCTCCAAAGGCGCCTGTGCGGGTCCATCCTTTTCGGCGTGTTATGCCTGCTTAATTTCTCTCGAACGATTGCTACGGAGTTCCTCGATCCACTGGAGATTCCCGAAGGGCTCAGCCTGCATTGGCGTGGCAGCGATCTCGTGCTGCATTATTTCCTTTCTCCCCAGGATCGCATCGCCACGATTTATCAGTCGGAAACTCTGAATCAATCGATGACACAATGGAAACCGCTCCTGACTTTTCCCATCGATTGGGGTGGCGATGGCGAACAGGTGCTCGATCGCTCGAATTCAAGTCCCGTTCAATTCTTCCGAATTGAATCGATGCCCGCCAATCTCTCTCCGAATCTGGTCTGGATTCCACCAGGGAGCTTTCTCATGGGCAGCGATGATTCAGAGAAAGGGCGGTATTCGGATGAAGGTCCGCCTCATGTCGTCCGGATCGAATACGGATTCTGGTTCAACCGATATGAAGTCACCGTGGCGGAGTATGTCCGTCTCATGGGTGAAAACCCGAGCAAAGCCGCCGGAGCCGACACACTTCCGGTGGAAAGAGTCACCTGGCCGCGAGCCATGGAGTATTGCCAGAAGCTGACGGACGAGGAACGCGCTGCCGGGCGGCTGCCGCCCGGTTATGTGTATCGGCTCCCAACCGAAGCGGAGTGGGAATTCGCCTGCCGTGCCGGAACGACGACCCGTTATTACTTCGGCGATTTTGAAACGGATTTAAGCCAACACGCCTGGTGGGCGGCCAACGGCGGTCCGGCGCCCCATCCTGTCGGTGAAAAGCTGCCCAATCCATGGGGCCTTTACGACATGCATGGAAATGTCTTCGAATGGTGCCTGGACAAATACCGCGCCTATCCGGACGGCAATATCCGAAGCGGTCCGGAACGGCGTGTGGTGCGGAGCGGCGCTTTTTATTGTCCGGCCAATATCGTTCGTTCCGCCTGCCGATTTGAATCGACCACTCCCAGCACGGCTTCGTGGTTGATTGGCTTTCGAGTGGCGCTGGCACCCGTCGCCCCATTATTGGCAGAGACGAATCCGTAACGAGCCGTCCGCCGTGCGCTTGATTTGAAAAGCGCCAGCGCGAGTCAATGGGGATGGGCGTGTGGATCCACTTTGCCGCCAGACTCGATGTAGGCGAGCAACTCCATGATTTGCGATTTCGAGAGCGAATTGAGCAAGCCCACCGGCATGGGCGAAGAAGTTTGCGGTTGCCGCGCTTTGATCTCGCTCTTTTTCAATGTGTGAATCAATGCGTCCGATGGCCCGGTCTGAATGGTGACGCTTTCGGCGTCTTCCTTCAGCACCATGCCCGTCACCGATTCGCCATCGTTCAGGTCGAATTGCACATTGCGGTAGCGCTCTTCGATTGCGGCGCCGGGATCAATGATATGACGGAGGATTTCGGCGCGATCGTTTTTCAAACGTTTCACCGTTTCGGAAAGTTCGGGGCCGTAAGGGATGCCTTCGGTGCCGATCTTGTGGCACTGCGCGCAGGCTAACTTGATAAAATGTTCGCGGCCCTTGGCGGCATTGGCCTGCGCCACTTTCGGCAAGTCCGGACTCAAATCGGCCACCCGCCATTCGGTCAGAGCCGGCTCCGGTTCGGCGGCTTTGCTGGCGAGATAAGCCTCGACATCTTTGACAACCGCCAGGGTCCCGTTCATGCGCCGCCAATGGCCCGGATACGTGCAAACGTAGGGATAGTCGCCCGGTTGATCCGGAGCTTTAAACGCAAGCCGCGTCGATTGGCCGGCATCGAGCAGCCGTGTGGCAAACAGCACTTTGGAAGAAGCAGGCACATACTGCCGTCCCTGCGCATCCGGCTCGGGCGCCAGTTTCTCCGCAGCCATGCCAATCTCTTCAAGAGCCCCAGGGACGACGATCACCAGATTGTGCTGCATGACATCGTCGTTTTGCAAAATGATCTCGACCGGTTTGCCAGCTTCAACCACCAACAGCGGTTTGTCATAAATCATTTGCTCGAAAACAGCGCGAAGCACGAGAATGGTCGGGCCCAATCCGCGCAACGTGCGTTGGATGGCTTTGGCTCGATCTGACGGAAGCAAGGAGGCCAATTCGCCGGCAAATTGCAGGGCGTTGACGTAACCGCTTTCCGACCGCGTTTCGGGGCTGACTTGTTCGAGATAGGGGAGCAACCGGTCGAGCGTTGGCTGGGCCAGTTCCTTCGGCCACGCCTTTTTCGGGATGCGCTGCAAACTGGCAATGGCTGCCGCGCGCTCGGTTCCCTCCTGGACCATGAGCGCGAGCTTCTTGAACACTTCCGCTTCGCGACCCGGCATGACCGATAGTGCCATGATCGCGGCGCGTCTCACTTCGGCCGCATCAGCGCGATCGACCAGCGGTTCGATTTTCGCATAGGCCTCCGAGCGCACGGCCGGATTACGAACAAGTTCAAGACCGGAAATGACGTTCGCCAGCGACGTCGGATCGGATTGCGCTTCGGTCCACGCAGGGTCGATCTTGCCATCGGCCGTAATCAAAGCGGCGAATCCAATCTGGCGCGTGAGCGGGAGTTCCGGTTCGCGAGTGAGTCTTTCGAGATCGCTCCGTTTTCCGGCCAGCTCTTCCGGTTTCACCTGCAGCAGGATGGGATGCAAATCCCGCAGAACTGCTTCGGCATCCGCGCCCTTTTTGTCGAGGTCGATCAAGCCTTTGATCAACTCGGTGAGGAGATCGGTGCCGCGGATTTTGGCCAGGCCTTCCAATGCTTCCATACGATATTTGCGTTCCAGCCCCTTGCGCTGGATCAATGCCACATAAACAAATTCACTGCGTGGCGCCTCGATCAACTCTTTGTTGGACAATCGCCCGAGGACATAAGCCGCTGCCACCGGGCTTTTCGGAAGGAAAAACTCCTTCTTCGGCTCCTCCGCCGCCTGCACGGTTGTGGAAAAAAGGAGCAGCGCCATCAGCGCGACGCAGAGACATCGCAACGCTCCGCAAATGTGCCTACCGCTTTCCAGAGTGAAAGGAA
>JBFMDG010000835.1:0-3156 GCA_040754135.1 Verrucomicrobiota bacterium | reverse complement strand
AGCACCGGACCGCTGGCCATGGCGGATTACGATGCCGATGGAGCTGTCGATTTGTTCGTCGGTGGCCGGGTTGTGCCCAACCGTTATCCCGAACCGGCGTCTTCCTTTTTGATGCGCGGAAAAGCCGGCGAATGGGAGCGCGATTCGGAAAACAGCGCTCGCCTGGACAAAGTCGGACTCGTCAACGGCGCGACCTGGAGTGATTTGAATGGCGATGGATTTCCAGAACTCATTCTCGCCTGTGAATGGGGCCCGATTCGTGTTTTTCGCAATGATAAAGGCCAGTTGACTGACGCCACCGAAACCCTCGGTTTGGCCCGGTTCAAAGGCTGGTGGAACGGAGTGGCCACGGGAGATTTTGATGGCGATGGCCGGCTCGATATCGTGGTTTCCAATTTCGGCTTGAACTCGCGTTACCACGCGACCCCTGAAAATCCTCGCAAAGTTTATTTCGGCGACATCGATGGCAACGGCACATTCGATTTGATTGAAGCCATGATCGATCGGGATTCGGGCCGTATCGTGCCGGACCGCGGTTATCGTGTGGCCGCGATGGCCTTGCCCTACCTTTCGGAAAAATTTCCAACCTTTGAATCGTTCGCCAAAGCAAGTGTGGCCGATCTCCTCGGCGAGGCCATGAAATCCACGCCACTCCTCGAAGCCACGACGCTGGCATCGATGCTTTGGCTGAACCGTGGAGATCGTTTTGAACCACGCGAATTGCCCTGGCCGGCTCAACTGGCGCCTGCCTTCGGCATTTCGATTGCCGACATCGACGGCGATGGGGCGGAGGATTTGTTTCTGGCGCAGAATTTTTTTGCGGTGGCTGGCGATCAGGCGCGATGCGACGCCGGTGTTGGGCTTTGGCTGCGAGGCAATGGCCAGGGCGGCTTCGAAGCGCTCGAACCCAAACACACTCGCGTTCGTGTGTTTGGCGAGCAACGCGGATGCGCCATCAGCGATTTCGATGCAGACGGCCGTGTGGATTTGGTTGTGACGCAGAATGGCGCGGCCACGCGGCTTTTTCGGAACGTCGGCGCCCGGCCCGGATTGCGCGTTCGCCTCACTGGAAACGCGGGCAATCCCAATGGGGTCGGAGCCATCGTGCGGTTGAAGCATGGTGAACAGTTCGGGCCGGCGCGCGAAGTGCGCGCGGGATCGGGTTATTGTTCGCAGGACAGTGCGGTCCAGGTGCTGGCGTTATCCCCGACCAATGCGCCAATGGAAATTCACGTGCAATGGCCTGGCGGCGCAAAAACCAGCGCAGCGATTCCTCCGGCCGCCAAAGAAATTCAGGTGGACATCAAGGGCGAGGTGCAATTGGTGAAATGAAGCTGTTCACGCTCAACTCTCCGCCGGGGCCGCGCGCGCTATGGCTGCCTCTCTCGATGTGCCGGGCAGAAGCAGGCACTAATGCTTCGTTGTGCCAGCCCGGAGGCGATTCGAAGCGGAGTGAATGCGCGGTTCCATGGCACGCGAACCGCGCTGCGCATGGCCCTCTTGCGAGCCGATGTCTTTTGTTTTTGTCTGTTTTTGTCGTGATCGATGCTTTCGGCGCAGAGGATCTCGCCTGGAAAAGCGAGGCTGGCTATCGCTGGGCAGCGGTCTCACCCGCCACGGATGGCAAGCCCGGTTTCACTTTGCTGGCCCCAGCGCAAACAGGAATTCATTTCACAAATTTTCTTTCCAGCCAGCGCCATTTGACCAATCAAATTCTGCTCAATGGCTCGGGCGTCGCCGCCGGCGACGTTGACGCCGATGGCCGCACCGATTTGTATTTCTGCCGATTGGATGGGCCGAACGCGCTTTATCGCAATCTGGGCGATTGGAAATTTGAAGAGATGGCCGCCAAGGCTGGCGTTGCTTGCGATGACATCGATTCGACTGGCGCCGCGCTGGCGGACCTCGATGGCGATGGCGATCTCGATCTCGTCGTCAATTCGGTGGGCGACGGCACGCATCTCTATTTCAACAACGGCCAGGGACAATTCACGAAAGCTTCCACCCGTTTGAATGGGAACAAAGGCGGAATGTCCCACGCGCTTGCCGATGTGGATGGCGATGGATTTCTCGATCTTTACCTGGTGAATTATCGCCCTTCCGCCTTGATGGACATGCCGAACGCGCGCGCGTGGTTCAAAACCATCAATGGCCGCAGAGTGTTGGAGAAGATCGACGGCCGCCCCGCCACCGATCCCGATCTGACCAATCGCTTCGTGATCAAGCCGACCGGCGAATTTGACGAACTCGGCCAACTCGATGAGTTCTATCGCAATCTGGGAGGAACCAACTTTCTTCTGCAGCCATTCACCGGAGGTCAATTCCTCGATGAAGACGGAAAGCCATTGAAGGAACCGCCGTATGATTGGGGCTTGGCTGCCATGTTCCGCGATATCAACAACGACGGAGCGCCTGAACTTTTTGTCTGCAACGATTTCGATTCTGTTGATCGCCTCTGGCTGAACGACGGCTCGGGCCGGTTCCGCGCCGCGCCCAAACTCGCGCTTCGCAAGACCAGCTTTTTCTCGATGGGCGTCGATTTCGCCGACATCAACCGCGATGGGCTCGACGATTTTGTCGTGCTCGATATGATGAGCCGGGATCATGTCCAGCGCATGGTGCAATTGCCGGGAGCGCCGCCGCGGCCGATGCCGCCGGGCCGATTTGATGATCGGCCGCAGTATGGAATGAACACGCTGTTCCTGAACCGCGGGAACGGCGCCTTTTCCGAAATAGCCCAACTCGCCGGTCTGGAAGCCTCCGAATGGTCCTGGACGCCCATTTTCCTCGATGTCGATCTCGATGGTTTCGAGGATCTGCTCGTCAGCAATGGACAGGAACGTGCCGCGCGCGATGCCGACGTGAACGATCAACTCCGCGCCTTGCGCTCCCGGCGCGCCTTGACGGACGCGGAGATTTTTGAAGCGCGCAAAATGTACCCGCGATTGGCTCCGCCCAATCTGGCCTTTCGCAATCGAGGCGATTTGACCTTCGAGGAAATCGGCGCCTCCTGGGGCTTCGATTTCGCGAGCATCTCCCACGGCATGTGCCTGGCCGATTTGGATAACGATGGCGATCTCGATGTGGCGATAAACAATCTCAATGAACGCGCCTGTGTTTATCGGAACAACGCCGCTGCGCCGCGCGGCGCCGTCA
>JBFMDG010000834.1:0-3157 GCA_040754135.1 Verrucomicrobiota bacterium | reverse complement strand
TAACCTCGGTTGTGACGAAGCGATGAATCTCGACGGAGGCGGTTCAGCGGTCTGCTGGGTTTACGGGCAAGTGATGAACAGTCCTTCCGAGGGGCGCGAACGTGGCATGGCCAATGGCCTCGTGGTTGTGCAGCGCAAAGAGTAAACTCCAATCGCCGGCTCTTTTTCGACCGTTGTCGGTTCATCGATTGCGTCCTCAGGCAAGTCCGCTCAACCGACGAACAATCCATTCGATCGTCAGCAACCCAAGAATTGTTCCGAGCCACCACGCCCGATCCCATAAGGGGGAACGTCGATGTTCGATAGTCACGGGCGGCGCTTTTCCGAACAACGATTGCATGCGCGATGCGGCGCTCTCTGTGAGGGAGAAAATATGTCCGCGTGAAGCCTGGGACAATTTCGCCATTAAATCGGGCCGGGCGCGCACGTCGGCCATTTCACGATCCGCTCCTTCACAGATCAGCAACTGGCGATCTTCTCCCAAGCGAGTTCCCCGCACACTGGCCGTGGCCGTGACCATGTAATCGCCCGATTGAGGAAACTGCAAATCGGCCTGATAAGTTCGGGTGGCGGCATTGAACCGCGCCGGAATGCCCTGGTTTGTTTTCGTGGTGCTCGAAAGGTAAATCGTTACCTCGGCGCCCGTCAGTTCGCGCAGATCCGAGCCACGCACTTTGACCTGAGCGGCCACGCGTTCGTTTGGCAGGGCATAACTTTGCGCGAGTTCGAGCGCGACGGGACTGTTCGTCCGCCCCAGTCGTCCGGCAGCGAGCCAGCGCACCGCGTTCACCCAAAATTTCCGATAGTACCGCGCATCGCAATTGGCTTCGGTTAATGGCAGCGAGGCATTGAGCCGCTCACCCCAGAGCGTTTCAAAATCCCGACCCCAACTGCGCGTGGTGTCAGAAGTAAACGCCATGCTCCGTCCCTTGCCGATGTTTTGCACCGCCAGCAGCAGCCGCGGGCCATAGGCATTCGCCGATGTCGGATCGTCTCCGAGCACAATGGCTCCGGGCTTGGCGCGATCGACCAGATTCATGCCGTAAAGCACCGGCAGTTTTTGTGTCCAGATCATTTCCGTCTCCGCCCGCGTGGCGCCGAGCGCGATGATGGGATGAGCATACACGCCCGCTGGAACGCGCAGGCGGATTTGACGCGCTTGCGAATCATTCTCCTGCTGCATCGCCACCGGAATGATGCGATCGAGAATCGTGCGATGATAACCCCCTTTGCCGAAAGCGGAATTCCCTCCAATCATCACAAAACCGCCCCCGAACTCTTCCACCAGCCGCGCCATGTTCTGCAGCTGTTCCGATGTGAACGATTCCTTTTTGATGTCGCTGTGGATGATCACATCGTACTCGAGCAGCTTGTCGAGCGTGCGTGGAAAGCCCTGGGTTGGATGCTCGACCGGATAAATGCGATCGCCTTTTTCCGGATCGACATCCACGGTGTTGACGAATTGTCCATCATTGCCGAACTGGCGGTAGAGGGTTTTTACCTTGATATCGGGATCGGATTCGAGGGCATCTTTGAGATACTTCCATTCCGGGAGCGGGAGGTTGGGTTGCTGCGGCGTGCCTTCCATGTAAATGACGCGAATGGTTGGATCGACCACTTCCACGCCGAACACGCGCCGATTGTTGGTGGGGAGCCATTCGCCCGCTTGCACCGGCACGCGCACTTCATACATCTGAAAGCCACGCTGGCGCGGAGTGAAATCGAGCTCCAGTTTTTGCGCGCCACGAGCCAGCCGCAACTCTTGCATCGCGACCAGCTTGTTCCCTTGCAACACTTGCACCGGCACGGTGCGATCGCGAAAACCCGAACTGCGCAACGTCACGCCAATCCGGGTGGGCGCTTCGTTGGGCACCGCCCTTTTGACGTGAATATTTTCAACCACGATATCCTGCATTTCATTGGTGGTGCCGACGGTGAGGGTGTGAATGGGAATTCCTTTCCGCCGAAAAGCGCGCGCCAACAGTTCCGGGTTCTTGCTCATCGTATCGATGCCATCAGAACAAAGGATGACCCCTGAAAGAGGATCGGGCTGCGGTGTCGATAACAACGTGTCGAGCGCGTCGTTCAGCGCCGTGGCCTTGCCTTCGGCCATGGCATTGTCAAACGAGGCGACCGGCGCCAGTCCTTCGCCGAATTCATAAAAATCGATGGCGACATGGGAAGGCACGGACGCGCCAAACGTTTCCTGAACCCAGCCCTTGGCCGCGGCGAGGCGAGTGGACTGAACGTCTTTCACGCTCATGCTCTTGGAGGTGTCGAGCAAGACAGCGAGACGCGACCGCGGCTGGCGTTTGATTTCCTCGACCCACTCGGGATCGAGCAGGCAAATGACCACACCCGTGATGGCTAAAGCGCGCAGCGCGATCAGACCCGATCGCAGACGCCAACTGGCGCGGCCCTTTGCCCAGTAATAACTCAGCACGAGAAAACTGAGCGTGAAAACGACTCCGCCAATGAGCCATCGCGCGTCAGGTACGTAGGTGAATTGAGTCATGGGAAAGGGGGGAGTGGTTAAATGAGTTACATGGTTAAATGGTTAAATGAGTTACGTGGTTACGTGGCGGCGGGGGGAGTGGTGGAGCGATGCCTTTTGTTGAGATTACGCTGGCAATGGTCGAGAATTTTGACGCGGCGAGTGCGAATGCGCCTCGGCCGGCAAGCGCGCGCGAGTGGTCGCAGAGTTGGTATCTTTTTGAAGCGAGGAGGCAAACGGTGCCATGCGTGGTCGTCGCCACTTTGTTCTGCCGGCGGAGTTCAACCCGTTCAAACTACTCGGCATGGGAAAGCTTTTTGAGGTACTCCGCGATGAACGCTTCGTACTCCTTTGGAAATTCTTCGCTGGCCACATCCGACAATTCGGGGCGGCCGCTCAGAATGCGCTCCAATTGCGCGATAAGTTTGCGCAACGCCAGTTCGCCTTGAAAACCGTGCATGCCCGCTGACCCGAAATTTCCTTGCCGGGCCGCTTGCGCAGCCGCGGCCATTTTGGCGGAAGCTTGAGCGGCCCCTTGTCCGGTGTTGTGGCCGAGGCGCACATCTTTGCCGGCGAGGCGCTGCAACCGTTCGGCGAGTTCCTTCGCTTCGCGGCTCAATTCTGTTTGTTTTTCGGCCAGTTGTTCCGGGTTCAAGCCTTCGC
>JBFMDG010000833.1:0-3174 GCA_040754135.1 Verrucomicrobiota bacterium | reverse complement strand
AAAAAATGTTTCCCCTTCATTGATCAGGTTCGGCGCGTAATTGACGATGCCGTTTGCTTTGGCAATGCCGAGTTGAATTTTTCCGGCGTCATTTCGCGCGAGCAGATCCCAATGCTGCGCCGTGCCGGTGCCGCTGTTGGCTCGATTGACGCGGATCATCACTTCCCCGTCAGGCGAAACATCGGGGGCGCTTTTGAACCGGTAGAGGAACGAATAGTACAGGCTGATTTCAACGGTTTGAGGAAAAGTGCCGCCGGCCGCGAACTGATTGCGCGAGGCGTTGATGGAATTGTTCGTGCCGATGAAAACTTTGTCGCCGGCAGATTGAGCCAGGCCCAGCGCCGTTCCATCGAGGCTGCCGCTGCCATTGGTGACGGTGATGCTGCCGGCGTTTCCAACCACAAACCATTGATCCTGCTGGCCGGTCATGGCGTCCGCGCCCAGATTTCCGGTGTTGTAGCCCACAACCTGGCTGATGCGGAAAACATCGGCGGGTGTGGTTTGCCCGAACGCGATGGCAAACGACAAAAGGAGAAGGAGACGAATAGATTTCATAGGTCAGGTGCTCGATTCTGCACTGGCTGAGCGCGGTTGCCAAAGGTCAATTGTTGCAAATCCACTTGAAAAAAGTGCATCCCGCAAAAGCGCGCGGGTTAAGAGCGTTAAAAGTCCTTGAGAATCTCGCGAGCGGCGTTGTAACCGCATGCCCCCATCACTCCGCCCCCGGGATGCGTGGCCGCGCCGCAAAGATACAATCCTGAAATCGGCGTCCGGTAATCTGCATAACCAGCCAGCGGCCGCATAAACCCAAGACTGCTCAGCGACATCGCGCCTTGCATGATGTTGCCTCCCGTCAAACCAAACCGGGCCTCGAGATCCACCGGCGACAAAACCTGATAATCGATCACCGCCTTGCGAAAATTCGGCGCATACTCGGTCATGATATCGATGCAACGCTCGGCATAACGCTTTTTGTTTTCTTCGAGCGTTCCGGCATCGGCTGCCAGCGTGTAGGGAAAATATTGGGTGAACATCGACATCACGTGCCGTCCTTTAGGAGCCACCGTTTCATCCAGCGAACTCGGAATGGTCGCTTCGATCACCGGACGTTCCGAAATGTACCCATACTTCGCGCAATCGAATGCCTTCTCGATGTATGCGCGATCGGGGCTGATGTGAATCGTGCCTCGATGCTGCGGTCCAGGGTGATGGCCGGGCAGGCAGGTGAAATCGGGCACTTCTGAAAGCGCGAGGTTGATTTTGCAGCTGCCGCTCGAGTAATCCAAATGCCGCACCGCGTCCGCAAAGTCCTCCGGCAAATCGCGCGCATCCATCAGGCGCAAAAAGGTCACTTGCGCATCCACGCATGAAACGACCGTTTCCGCGCGATACTCATCGCCATTGGCCAAGGCCACGCCCGTGGCGCGCCCGTTGTTCACGAGAATTCGCGAGACCGGCGCATTCACCTGGATGGTTGCCCCGTGTTCCCGCGCGGCTGAGGCAATCGCGTTGGCCAGCGCTCCCATTCCGCCGCGCACATAACCCCAAACGCCGCGGACGCCATCGCACTCCCCCATGACGTGATGGAAAAGCACGTAAGCCGTCCCCGGCATCGAGGGCGTGGCAAACGCACCAATGATGGCATCGGTCGAAATCGTGGTTTTGACCACTTCCGATTCGAACCACCGATCGAGAATCGGGTTGGCCGCGCCGGTCAAAATTTCGATGGCTTGTTGCCCCTCGCGTCCCAGCTTGCGAAAGTTCCAGGCGATTTTGGCCAACTGAAAAAGATTGGCGGGCAAGAGTGACCAGGGGTTGGGCGGCGTTTGCAGCAACATCGGTTCGAGAAACGCCGCGATGCGTTCGAGCATGGCTTCGAATCTCGGGAGGTTGTCCGCGTCGCGTTGGGAAAACTTTGCCACTTCGCGATAAGTCATTTGTTTGTCCGGACCCATCAAAAGAAAACGGCCATCCGGCAACGGCGTGAAGCTCGAGGGGCTGCGCGGGATCATGGCAAATCCATGGCGCTTCAAATCGAGCTCGCGGATAATCTCCGGCCGAAAGAGGCTGTTCACATAGCTGGCGGTGGAAACCTTGAAGCCGGGCCAGAGTTCCTCCGTAACCACGCAGCCGCCCACCAGTTCGCGGCGTTCCAGAACAAGCACCTTGCGCCCGGCCCGGGCCAAATAAGCGGCCGCGACCAGCCCATTGTGGCCAGCCCCGATGATGATGGCGTCGAATTTTGAATTCACAGGATCAAAAAACCGAGATCACCCATTCAACCCTGATTGGCAGGGCCGGGTTGAGTCCACGTTGGGTGAAGGCCGCATGACCGGAGCAGCGACTTCGCCCAGAGCCTTGAGATACTCGCGATCCCAGGCTGCCGGAATGCTTTCGCGCGGCGAATAAGGACCCGGCTCGTAGGCGCGCGAGGAAATCCCTTGCTGGCTCAATTCACAGACGCGCCAGTCCTGCCGGTTCGTCATATCCCAAAAGCCCACCGCATCTTCCGGATGAAAATCGGCCTGGCCGAACGCGTCCGGATGGAAAAACCAATCGCAGAATATGCGAACGCGATCCGGCGCTTCCGGCCACAACTGATGCACCATCACGTAATCGGGATGCAGACTGAGTAGCAGGTTCGGAAAAATCGAATAATAAAAGACGCGTTGATGCGCGGCGTCGGTGATGGCGCCCACCGGCCGGGCGCAGGCATTGCCACTCAGCGTCAAACTGCGGCCGCGATTGATGACCATGAAGCCGCCCAGAAATGGTCCCTCGGAAAGATCATTTTCAGCCGAATCATAAGGGCTCAACCTGGAGAGCGCCGGATGCACGAGCGGACAATGGTAACACTCGGAATAGTTTTGAAAGATGATCTTCCAGTTTGCCTGCACGTTGTAAACCATGCGGCGAGCCGAGCGCAGTGTTGGCAGGTTCCAATGGCTGAATTTTCCATTCAGCGGCGCAAATACCGTGTGCAACGGCGGCGCGTTGTCCGAGAAATTCACAAACAAAAATCCCTCCCACACTTCCAGCGCGATCGGCCGCAATGAATGCAGCGCTTTTTCGAAGCCTTCCACCGCGTCCATGTGCGGCGCTCCAGCCAATCGCCCGTCCAAGCGGTAAGTCCAGGCATGATACGGACATTGAATCAGCTCACGAAACCGGCCC
>JBFMDG010000832.1:0-3176 GCA_040754135.1 Verrucomicrobiota bacterium | reverse complement strand
TTAGCGCGGTGAAGCGAAAGGCCCGCGGCTATCGCAGCAGCCAATACATGATTGCCATGCTCTACTTCGTCGCCGGCAAACTCAATATACCTACTCTACTCGGCCACCGAAACTAGCGAGGAACCACAAGTCTTCGTGTGGGCGGAGAATGGCGGCGGCAGCCCAAGTGCCTACTCAAACCGAACCATGTCGTTCTTAACCGTCGGATTCGGTCTCAGTCAGGCACAAACCCAAGCATACTTTGAAACAACGCAGGAATTTCAATCGTTTTTAGGACGGGCCGTGTGAACATGTGTGAGGGAACGTTTCGCGAGAGCCTTTTGCATGCGGTGGCACAGGAAATTCGCTTTCCATGAGGGCGGGTGTCTATTACAGTGGGCTCACTTGGCAAGTTGCGTTTGCCGTTGAAACGGAGGGGTGTTCTCCAAGACGGTCGAACAGCGCAGGTTATGAAAAAGATTGGTCTGGATGACGCGATACACGGCGAGTTCGGTTATTCCACCGCGCTTACGCTGACGGATGAGGAACTGGCTTTTCTCCGCCAGGCCATCCGCGTCCAATGGCTGTACCGGCTCCAATTGTTGACGCCGCAGAACCTCAAGGAGTTTGACGCGCTGGGGGTCGACCGTTACCACACGATTTCCCATTTGATCGACCATTCCAAGGCCTGGCCTAAGACGGCGCGGGTGTTCCCGAGGGAAGTTGTGGCGCGGTTGCGCGAGATGCCGTTTTTCCAGCAGCTTGCCGCGGATTTCGGCCCATTCAAATTGTCGGATGAGGAGAATTTCGGCTGGGAAAACGTGTATTGGCGGCTGGTGCGCCCGGGTAACACCGACATCGGCCCGATTCACAGCGACAAATGGTTCTGGGATCTCGGCCACGGGCGCATGCCGGACTATCCCTGCGAACGCGTCAAAGTCTGGATCGGCATCTACACGGCGCCTGGCAAGAACGGGCTGCTTGTCATTCCCGGTTCCCATCGGCGGGACGACTGGAAATGGCACGAAGAAGAGCGCTTTGGGATGCGCAAGCCGGTGTTCGACGAGAAGCCGGAGGAACTGGATGTGCGGCTGCTTGAGTTAAAGCCTGGCCAGGCGGTGGTTTTTCACGACAAACTGCTCCACGGTGGCGCGGCCAATCAGGCGGATTCGTGCCGCGTCAGCATGGAGTTTACGTTGTTTTCAAGAAAGTAATTCGTATGGGCGTTGATATCGAGTCGGCGCGTTTCCTGATGTCTGCATCGCGTCAAGGCGTGAGTTACGAGTACTGTCTGACGCTTGGTCGGCAAAACTTCCAACTTGGAGTAAGCGAAACGCGCATACTCTTGAAGGAGTTTGGCCTCGCTGCAGAGAAGGCAAACGAAATACTTGTTGGATCATACCCGCGCTATGCAGAAGGTTTTTTCCGATTTTTGGGGGCCTTACAAGTTGATTCGATGGATGCCTCCAAATACGAGTCGGCGACAGTTTTGCATGATCTCAATTTGCCGATACCCGAAGCGCTAAAGAACCGATTTACTGCTGTAGTCGATGCGGGCACGTTGGAGCATGTATTTAACTTCCCGGTTGCAATTCGCAATTGCATGGAAATGACGAAAGTGGGAGGGCATTTTCTTGCTCTGACCCCATCCAATAACTATTGCGGGCACGGCTTTTACCAATTTAGTCCAGAGCTTTTTTACAGAGTGTTGAACGCGCAGAATGGCTTCACCGTTGAACGCATGATTGCGATGGAATGTGGCCCATTTCGCAGATGGTTCGAAGTAAAAGATCCAGAGTTGATTCGATCAAGAGTGACGCTCACGAACTCGTTCCCGCTAATCCTTTTGGTGCAAGCGAAGAAGGTGGCGGATGTGCCGAAATTAGTCGATGTACCTCAACAGAGCGATTATTCTGCAACTTGGAATGAACACTCCACCAATAGCCCGTTAACCTTTCCGCACCAAGTGACGAATGAGAGGAGTTTGAAAAGACGCATTTTGGAAGTAATGCCGCGATTTGCGCGCGTTTTGGAAGCGTTCACGTTTACTTCACTCAACTCGAATTTCTCTTTCAGGAATAAGTCAAGATTCAAACGAATCACAAACAAAACATAACCTGCAAACAAGGGGAGCATATGCAACAAGAAGTATCGTATTGCGATACCATGTCGTGGCTGCGCCGGTGCGCTATGGCAGTTTTATTTTTCGGGCTGTGTGTCACACCAAAAGCGTCAGCTGGAGTTTTGGCACATTGGCGATTCGATGAGGTTTCGGGTGGGACAGCCGGTGATCAAACAGGGGTGTACAACGGGAATCTATCTCCCAGTGGAGCTGCATTCGTTGCGGGCGGGGTTTCTGGTAATGCAATTAGGCTCACAAAGAGCTCAAATGGGTTTATCGATATCGGCAATCGATTGCCGCTCACAAACAGATCATTTTCGATCTCGGGATGGGTGAAAATGTTGACAGGAGATCGAACCCCGTCGTCAATCCTTCTTTCAAAACAGAATGCGGGAACGGAAAACGGTTTCATGTTGAGTGTGAACAACAGTGGGGTTCTGTACGGGCGCGATGACAAAGTAATGTTTTACGATTCATCATCTCCGGGTGAAGAAGTCATTTCGTCTACGACGGTAAACGATGGACAATGGCATCATGTCGTGGCTGTTTATGTGATCGGAGCGCAAAAGAGAATTTATGTCGATGGTGCACCGTCTGAAGCATTCAACGCCAGCCAACCAATTGTTGACAACTCCGCGTCGCTGTTAATTGGCGGCATTGCGTACTCAGGGGTAAGAACTGGGCAATTTACTGGATTTATCGACGATTTGCAGATTTATGACTATCCCATCGACGACGCCGAAGTTACTTTTCTTCGAAGTAACCCTGGAATTGAATTACCACCTCCCTCCCTATTAGCCCATTGGCGATTTGACGATGAAGAGGGAAACGTTGCAACCGAGTACGTAACAGGTCGCAACGCGACATTATCCCCAATGGGTGCAAGTTTTGTAACGGAAGCAGTCTCTGGAAAAGCGCTCAGTCTGAACAGAACGCTTGGCGGGTTTGCTAATGTGGGCAACGAATTGCAGTTAACAAATTCAAGTTATACTGTGGTCGCGTGGATTAAGATGAATGCAGGAGACCAAACCTCGAATTCAATGATTTTGGCAAAACAGTCTCCAGGTACGGAAAA
>JBFMDG010000831.1:0-3177 GCA_040754135.1 Verrucomicrobiota bacterium | reverse complement strand
CCACAAGCTGACCGTGATCGAAGACGCCGCGCATGCGCACGGGGCGATTTACAAAACCAGCCCGGCGGGATCCATCGGACATTTGGGTTCGTTCTCGTTTCAATCGAGCAAAAATCTGACAGCCGGCGAAGGCGGGATCATTACCACAAACGACGCTGCATTGGCTGAGGCCTGTCGTTCGATCCACAATTGCGGACGCGTGCCGGGCGGATTGTGGTACGAACATCACGTCATCTCGGGCAATTACCGGCTGAGCGAATTTCAAGGCGCGGTGTTGAACGCGCAATTGGATCGGCTGGAAAAGCAAACGATGACGCGCGATCGCAACGGCCAATATTTAGCCAGCCGGATCCGCAAACTTCCGGGGTTGCATCCTCAAAAACGTTCCGCGGACTGCACGCGGCACAGTTATCACCTTTTCATGTTGCGGCTGGAGTCCGCCACATTTGGAGCGCCGCGCCGCGCCGTGCTCCGGGCCTTGCAAGCCGAAGGCATTCCCTGCTCGGGCGGTTATGGCTTTTCGCTGCATGAACAGCCGATGTTTCAGAAAAAAGCCTTTGGCCCATACCTGCCAAACGCTTCGAGGAAACTGAATTTTTCCAAAGTGCGCTGCCCGAACAGCGATTTGATCTGTCGCGAACAAGGGATTTGGCTCGAACAAAGCCTGCTTCTCGGTTCGCGTGCAGACATGGAGGATATTGCCGACGCCTTCGAGAAAGTTTACGAGCATCGAGAAGCGCTCCGCAATTGGACAGGATGAGGCGATGAAGCGTCGGCCGTCGGTCCCCGGATCAAGTCGCAAAATTTGCCGCGCTCATTGAACCACGAATGAACACACTGCCTCGTTGCCGGCTTCGCTTTGCGAAAAATTTAGGTCGCGCGGGCTGCGCTAATCGGTCGGACTCGATTACGATTTCTTTTCCGCATTCCGCGTGTAGCGCGGTTGGTAAAGCTGAATCTCGAAATTGCCGGGCGCCTTGAAAAAAGTCACCAGGCCATAACCGTGGTCCTCGATCTCTTTCGTGAATTCCACACCCCGCCCCTTCAATTCCTCCACCGTGCGATAAATGTCGTCGCAATAAAACGAAATGCTCGGCGTGCCCGAGGCCGCGCCATCATCGCTCTCGGACGGATGACAGCCAAGTTCCGCATCGGGCAGATCGAAGATGAGCCAGCCTTCGCCAACATCGGTGGCTGGGAATTGCAGTTTGTCGCGAAAAAACGCGCGCAGCGCCTCGGGTTCCGAGGTGTAGAACATCGTGTGAATACCGGTGATCATACGCACAATTCCGTGAAGCAAGAACTTGCCGCGCCCCAGGAGCTTTTGAAATGCAACCTTCCGCCCGATCGAGCCGCGAATTCCGCTCGAAGCAAATTCAAACTCCGGCTCGGCTCCGGCGGCGAGTCACCGTGAGTCACCGTGATGTGACTCGCCTGCCGCAAAGTTCACTCAGCCTTTTTCAATCGGCGCGGCGACGAGATTGCCGTACTCGGTCCAGCTGCCGTCGTAATTCTTCACATTTTCGAGGCCGAGCAGGTATTTCAAAACGAACCAGGTGTGGCTCGACCTTTCGCCAATGCGGCAATACGCAATGGTTGGCTTCCCAGTATCGACCCCTTTCTGTTCGAGATAAATCGACCGCAATTGATCGGCCGGTTTGAATGTGCCATCGGGAGCGACGGCGGTGCTCCAGGGAATGCTTTTCGCGCTTGGAATATGGCCGCCTCTCTGCGCCGTTTCGCTCATGCCGGGAGGAGCGATCACTTTGCCGGTGAACTCATCCGGACTGCGCACGTCCACGAGGTTCCATTTGCCGCTCTTCGAGGCTTCGAACACCTGGGGCACAAAAGCGCGCAATTCCAGATCCACGGACGGCGCTTTGTAGGTGGTCGGCGACGGCGTTGGTTTCTCGGTGGTGAGCGGTTTGTCGGCTTCGTTCAGCCATTTCACGCGTCCACCATCCATAAGGCGAACATCGTTGTGACCATAGATTTTGAACAGCCAGAAACCGTAAGCCGCAAACCAGTTGTTGTTGTCGCCGTAAAGAATCACCGTGTCCGAAGGGGAAATGCCGGCGTCGCCGACGAGTTTTTCAAACGCTTCCTTGCCGATGATATCGCGGCGGACCTGGTCCTGGAGCTGCGTTTGCCAGTTGAAACCGACGGCGCCAGGAATGTGCCCGGCATCGTAGGCTTTGGTATCGACGTCGATTTCGACGAGTTTAATGCCGGGCTTGCCGAGGTTTTGTTTGACCCAATCGGTCGAGACCAGCACTTCGGGATGGGCATATGCACTCATAGGTTTTTTCTAAGGTTGTGTCCCCGCCAGGAGGCCGGGGATATGTTTAATCATGTTCGAGGTGTACTTAAAAATGTTGTCCGGAAAAATCATCACACCGAATCCCTTTTTATCGCGCAAGATGATTTCGCGCGCCCCTTCGTAAATCAATCCGGAACTGGGGCCGGCCAAAAGGCCTTCGCTCTGACACAACTCCAGCGCCCGGCTGTACGCGAGCTTGTACTCGACTTCGAGAATGTCATCAATCAGCGACGCATCGAACAGTTTCGAAACTCCAAGCTGATGCACATTCCGCAAACCCGGCACGTCGTGGCCTTCTGTCGGCTGGATGGCGACGACTTTCAAATTCGGGTTTTTCATGCGGAGAAATTTGCTCGTGCCGGTAACCGTTCCGCAAGTGCCGAGCGAAACGAACAGATGGGTGATGCGGCCTTCGGTCTGGCGCCAAATCTCCGGTCCAGTCGTGCGAAAGTGCGCCTCGACGTTTTTGTCGTTCTCGTATTGATTCGGCATGGCGTAGCGGTGGCTCGAAGCGCGCGCATGCGTTTTGGCGAGATTTATCGAACCGTCCCCGAGACCGGGCGCCGGGCAGAGATCATCGCTGATCACATCCAAATCCGCGCCGGCGATTTTGAGCAGGATCTTTTTTTCAATTGGCACCTTGTTGGGCACGACGGCGCGCATGTGATAACCGCGCGCGCGGGCCAGCGCTGCCAGGCTGATTCCGGTATTGCCCGAAGTTGGCTCCACAACGCCGCGCTGGGCCGACAATTCGCCGCGTTCCTCGAGATCGCGCAACATGGCCCAGGCCGCCCGATCCTTTACCGATCCAAATGGATTCAACCATTCGAGCTTGGCGAACAGTTCGAAATCCGGCG
>JBFMDG010000830.1:0-3181 GCA_040754135.1 Verrucomicrobiota bacterium | reverse complement strand
GGAGGATTCACTTGGCGCAACAAATTCAAAAACAATTCGCCTTTGTGCCGCGCTGCCTCAACCAAACGCTTGTTTCGGATCTCCGCGATTTGCGCCAATGCCATCGCGCACCCGACCGGATGCCCAAGAAACGTGCTCGTGTGAATGGCTTCTCCCGTCGCCGCCGGCCAGCCGCGGTCCATCACCTCCGCGCGCCCGACGCACGCCGAAAGCGGAAAGCCGCCCGTCAGCGCTTTTCCCAGACAGATCACGTCAGGAATCACTTTGCTGTGTTCGCAAGCGAACCAGCATCCCGTCCGGCCGAACCCAGTTAGAACTTCATCCGCGATCAACAGCGCGCCATAATCGTCGCAAACCCGCCGCAGCACGCCCAAAAAACTGGGGGGAGGAATTCGAATGCCGCCGCGACCTTGCACCGGCTCGACCAAAATGGCGCCAATCTCTTGCGAACGGCAAACGCGTCGCAGCTTTCTTTCCATTGCGGCGAGCGCGTCCTCGGATTCTGGAAAAGGCATGAAGCTCGCGAAATCGCTTAATTGCGCGCGGAATCGAGTGCGGAAATGTTCACGATGTGTCGTCGTGAGCGCTCCGTAACCCAACCCATGGTAGCCGCTCTCGAAAGCCACGACTCCACGCTTGCCCGTCGTCAACAAGGCGGTTTTCAAAGCGGCTTCCACCGCTTCGAATCCCGAATTGCAAAAGATTGTTTTCCCTCGCAACGGCGCGTTAGCCGAGCGCTGGAACTTTGCATTGGGAACTTCGAATGGCTCGCTCCAACGTTCAAAAGTAATGCGGCTGAGTTCGCGAGCGAGGGCTGCTTTCAATGCGTGCGGGTGCACATCGCCCATGGCATGGAGCAAAGTTTCCATTTGAGTTTGAGCTGCGCGCACGACCCGCGGATTGGTGTGGCCCGCCGCGGCGACTCCGAAGGCCGCGGTCAGATCGAGATATTTTTTCTCGTTGGCGTCCCAGACATGCATGCCGCGCGCCCGCTTCCAGACAATCGGCCATGAACCGTCCGGGTCGATGAAGGTCACGTTGCGAGATTCGAACTCTTGCAGCAAAGCCAGGATTTGAGCCGCGGGCATGCGGCAATTCTGCGAGGCACAGGAGGTTTGCGCCAGTGGAATTCAGCGGAATCCAATGCCGACTCCCGCATGCAGGCGCCGGCGGTTCACACGCCGCGTTCATCTGGGGGCCAGATGAACTTATGCATTTGCAGTTGAAACCGCACCGGAAGCGCGTCCGCGATAATTTTCTCCACGAGTTCGCGGCGGCTCAAGGCTGTTTGGCCTTCCGGAATTTTTTTGAGCGTTTTGTCCTGCTGATGCGGTTGCAGCGGCGCGACCCAGGAAAAAAGGATCGGGCAAACCGCGGCCAGTTGATGCTCCCGCAATTGAAGCTTGGCCCATTCGTAATCTTGCTGCGTGCCAATGACGAACTTCATTTCATCGGTTCGTTTGAGATGCTTGAGGTTGTCCCAGCGATTGCGCTCGCTCTCTCCACTGCTTGGGCATTTCAAATCCATGATGCGGTGCACGCGCGAATCCACGGAGGAAATATCGAGCGCGCCACTGGTTTCAATCAGGACAGTAAACCCCTGATCGCATAACCAGGTCATCAGCGGCAGTGAATTCTTTTGCAGCAACGGTTCGCCACCGGTCAGTTCCACCAGAGGCAACCGTTGCGTCGAAACGATTCCGGAAAAGGGGCGCGCGAGTTCAAGCACCTTGCGCTGCACATCGCTGAGCCGCGTCTTTCGCCCTTCGGTAAAGGCGTAGGCCGTGTCGCAGTAGGAGCAGCGCAGATGGCAAGCCGTCAAGCGGATGAAAATGCACGGCAACCCGGCAAAGGTGCTCTCACCTTGCAGGCTCAAATAGATTTCATTTACGACCAATGTGCCAGACATGCCACGTCAGCTTAACCCAATTTTCCTGCGGAGACAGGAGCAAATTCACGCCGAAAAGCAGCGTGACTTTCGATCATCCGTTCCCTTTAATCCCGCGACATGGAAATCTACGAGCACCCCACTTTCCGCATGGCCTGCCAGCAATTCGATCAGGTTGCCGAACACTTGCAAATTGCGGAGACGGAACGAGCGCGGCTCAAGTACCCGAAGCGCTCGATGACGGTGTCCATTCCTGTGCGGCGTGATTCCGGGGAGATCGAAGTGTTTTCCGGTTATCGGGTGCAGCATCATCTCACGCTCGGGCCGACCAAGGGCGGGCTGCGTTATCATCCCGATGTGACCTTGGGCGAAGTGGCCGCGCTGGCCATGTGGATGAGTTGGAAATGCGCGCTCACCGGGCTGCCGTACGGCGGCGCCAAAGGCGGTGTCGCGTGTGATCCGCGAAATCTTTCGGCGGGCGAACTGGAAAGGCTCACACGCCGCTACACAGAGGAAATGATCCCGTTCATCGGTCCTCAGATCGATATCATGGCTCCCGACGTTGGCACCAATGAGCAGACCATGGCCTGGATGATGGACACCTACTCGATGCATATCGGCTACACCGTCCCAAGTATCGTCACCGGCAAACCCGTCGGATTGGGAGGGTCGCTCGGGCGCCGCGAAGCCACCGGACGCGGCGTGGGGTATTTGATCAATCGCGCCATGGACACGACCGGGCTGGCGCCGAATGGATCCACTGCCGTTGTTCAAGGCTTCGGCAACGTCGGCTCTGTGGCTGCATTCTCCTTAATGCGTTACGGAGTGAAAGTGATCGCGGTCAGCGACGCCCTCGGCGGCATTCTTAACGCGAAAGGACTCGACCTTTGGGAACTGGAAAAATATGTCGCGCGCGAAAAAACGGTCGTCGGTTTTCCCGAAGCTGAACCGATCACGAACGAACAGTTGCTGGTGACGCCTTGCGATGTACTGGTGCCCGCGGCGCTCGAACGGCAAATCACCGAAAAAAACGCCGGAAAAATTCAATGCCGGATTCTCGCGGAAGCGGCCAATGGCCCCACCACCCCCAATGCCGATCGCATTCTCGATCAACGCCCGGAGATTTTTATTATTCCCGACATATTGTGCAATGCCGGCGGGGTGGTGGTGTCTTATTTCGAATGGGTGCAGGATTTGCAGAGCTTTTTTTGGACGGAAACCGAAGTGACCGACAAGCTGTTCCGCATTTTGGAACATGCCTTCATGCAAACGCTGCAATTAAGCCGGAAACAA
>JBFMDG010000829.1:0-3186 GCA_040754135.1 Verrucomicrobiota bacterium | reverse complement strand
TTCGCTGAAGGCTTTGCCGAGATAACTTCGCAAGACGGCGCGTTGCGGTTCCAGCGCCGCGGCCATTTGCAGATCGGCTCGCCCGCCGGAAAGATCGCCGTTGTGAATGCGGACCAATCCGCGGCCGAGCCAGGCATTTCCCAGCGCGCCATCTAAAGCAATGGCTTCATCGAAATGGCGCAAGGCTTCGCTCAGGCGAAGCTCGCCCGCGGCAACAAAACCACGGAGCGCACGCGCTTGCGCATTGCGCGGTGCCAACGCCAGCGCCTGGTCGAGCGCGGCGCGCGCGGCGCGCGTTTTTCCGAAGCTGAACTCGATCTCCGCCACCCGCGTCCAGCCATATCCAAATCGCGGCGATTGCTCGACCGCACGCCGGGCCAGCGCCAGCGCCGATTTCAAATCGCCCTTCGATTGCCGGTCATAGGATGAAGCGAGCAGTTGCGTCACGGAATGCTTGTCCGACATCGCATCGGAACTGCGCGCCGGATGCCATTCCGAAAACTGCACCGCGGCGATCAGTTGCCGGAGCGCGTCTCCCAGCCGGTGAGATTCGGGAAGCAGCGCTTCGGCGGCTTTCACTTCGCCAACGCTCAACAACAGCGACGCGCGAAAGATTTTTTCCTCGATGGAAGCGGCCTGCGACAAAACAGGCCACGCGGTCAGCGCGCCCAACGGATCACCTTTCTCATAACTTTCAATGACCGGTTGCAATCGGGCGCGGGCTTCCGCGGACAACTCCAGTTCGGCGACATCCAACACGGCCGGATAGTACAGGCACCATTGAATCACGCGGATCGAATCGGACTCGAGCCGCGCGGTGCGTTGCGGTGATTGGCCGGGTTCGACGCGGCCCAGGTCGCCGCTGCGCAGTGTGACCGACCCGCTGGCATTGGTCAGATCCACTTCGCCATCCAACAACGCCAGCAGCGTCGTGCCGTCGGGCAAGACTTCGAGGTTGAGTTCCGTGCCGCGGATAGCGCCGGCAGCGGTGGGCGTGCGTAGGCGCATGGGATCGCGCTTGTCGCGGCCGAACAGGTAAAGCAGGCCGCGTTTCAAATCGAGTTCGGGCTTGGCGCTTTGCGAGGGAGGCGCCTTGATCTCGATCACGGTCAATGGCCCTTTGCGGATAATGCTGTCGGCGATGCGAATGCCCATGCGACTGTTCTCGCCGGTGCGCAACCATTGGCCGGGTTGAAAGGCCTGGTTGAGTTGCACCTTTTGCCAAGTGGTTGCCCCTGCGGCTTGCCACTCGACCACACCTTCCATTTCTACGACGACCACTTGAATGACGGCGGCAGAACTTTCTGCAGCCAGAGCAGGAGAAATGATTGGAGAATTCCAGAAAAGGCCGGCGAAGAAATATCCCAAGGCAAAAGCGAGGCTTCGCCAGGGGAAACGCCGGGGTGCCATAGACGACCCCTCATAATCAAATTAGCGCCCTGATTCAAGCAAATGAGTGAGAGCGCTGAATTTGCCGGAGTGCGCGCAAGTGCGCTCACGAGGCGCAGGGATTGTTCGAGTCACGACGCGACGTTTGCTGTGGAGGTGGTGTTGGCGTCAAAGCGCTTGCAAAATTCTCTCTGGCGCGTTGGATTGTTTTCCATGTTCCAATACGTGGCGCTCTCAGCCGAGAAATCGTGGCAACCTGGGCCTTATCCGGGCGTCGAGTTGCTCGTCCTGCACAAGAACGAAATCACTGGAGGGGTGACTGTGCTCCGCAAATTTCACGCGGGGATGACCATCCCGGCGCACACGCATCGGCACGCGAACGAATCCGTGTATGTGCTCTCGGGTGAATGGGAGGAATCGGGGATCGTTTATACGACCGGAGCATTCTTTTTCGCGCCGAAAGGCGAGCCTCATGGTCCGCATATCGCCAGAACCGAAGTGATCAGCCTGACCGTTTTCGATGGGCCATTGACGGTCGAGTGAGCGGAAACGCAGCAGCCGAAAATTTCTGTGCGCAAGCGGCGCCCGGGGCATTCGATGCTCCGGCCAACGATTCCGTAGCAGCCTGACGTGAGTCGGCTCTGATATTTTCTGCGCGCAAGCCGTGCCCAGGCCCGAGTGCATGCCCACGCGTCAAAGGTGCTTTCGCGATTTGAGGTCCGAGGAGCGCGTAGCGGATGGTCGAGGGCGTCTCGACCAGGAACAAGTGATCGAACTCACATTCGATGCTACGGCCATTAAGAATTCCGTAGCAGCCTGACGTGAGTCGGCTCAAATATCTTCTGCGCGCAAGCCGTGCCTGGGCCCGAGTGCATGCCCACGCGTCAAAGGTTCTTCTGCGATTTGAGGTCCGGAGGAGCGCGTAGCGGATGGTCGAGGGCGTCTCGACCAGGAACAAATGATCGAACTCACATTCGATGCTACGGGCCGCAAAGAATTCCGTAGCAGCCTGACGTGAGTCGGCTCAAATATTTTCTGCGCGCAAGCCGTGCCTGGGCCCGAGTGCATGCCCACGCGTCAAAGGTGCTTTTGCGATTTGAGGTCCGGAGGAGCGCGTAGCGGATGGTCGAGGGCGTCTCGACCAGGAACAAGTGATCGAACTCACATTCGATGCTACGGCCATTAAGGATCCCCCGTAGCAGCCTGACGTGAGTCGGCTCTGATATTTTCTACGCGCAAGCCGTGCCTGGGCCCGAGTGCATTCCTGCGCGCAAAAGGTTCTTTCGCGATTCGAGATCCGGCGAGCGCGCCACGGATGGTTCAGCACGCTTCGACCAGGAACAAGTGATCGAACTCACATTCGATGCTACAGCCAAAGGAATGTGATTTGAGATCCGGCAAGCGCGCCGCGGATTGTGCAGCGCGTCTCGACCAGGAACAAATGATCGAACTCACATTCGATGCTACGGCCAAAGGAATGCGATTTGAGGTCCGGCGAGCGCGCCACGGATGGTTCAGCACGCTTCGACCAGGAACAAATGATCGAACTCACATTCGATGCTACGAATTCTGAAAGCAGCGCAGTTCCACCATGTAACCATTTAACCTATTTAACCATGTAACCTCTTCAACTCTTCATCCCTTCAACTCAGCAACCCACTCACATTTGATGCTACGAATTCTGAAAGCAGCGCAGTTCCGCCATGTAACCATTTAACCTATTTAACCATGTAACCCCTTCATCCCTTCACCCCTTCACCCCTTCACCCCCTGCCTCCCCCCCGCCGGTGCACTTTG
>JBFMDG010000828.1:0-3193 GCA_040754135.1 Verrucomicrobiota bacterium | reverse complement strand
TTGTTGGATTGCGTGGTTTCACTGACTGCATCGGTCGTCCAGCCAAATTCCGTGAGCCAGGTTTTTTTCGGGGAACCGGCCCCTTCCCAGGTTGTAATGACATTGCGCACATAATCGAGGTAGGTGCCGAACCATGAGGTGCTGACCGATCCGCCTTGATTGATGTAGATGTGCTGGCCGACGGCGTCGAGCGGGTATTGCCCGTAGGTGGCCATGGTCCAGGCGAATTTTCCCGTGTGATTGATACCCACGTCGTAGGTGCTGTGCAGGTAATCGGCGCCGGCGGAACCGGTGTTGAATCCGCCGATGTCATGGCCGAAAACACCTCCGGAAATGATTTGAACATCGATGCTGCTGTAATAGCGAACCTGCGAATGGCAATGCGTCAGCATGGCCGCAAAATTCGATGGATAAATGTAAGAACAGCCTTCATAAACGCCAGGAGCGGGATTGGTGGACCAACAGTTGGGTTCGTTCCAGATTTCCCAATATTTGATCTGACCTTCCCAATGAGCGGCCATGCGCGCAAACGCGTAGCCGAATTGATCGATGTAAGCATTGTAACCGTCGCCACCAGAATTCTCCCAATTGTTGGCTTGCCAGTCCGCCTGGGAACCGGCCCACGACTCGTTCGACATCAGGCCAACGATTTGCAGTCCGCGTGAGCGAAGCCGATTTACGATTGTATCGTAAGCCGCATAAAACGCCGGCGTATCGGAAGCATGCGGTCCCAGGCGAAAATTCAGCCGCACCCAGCCGGCGCCGCTTTGCGCCAGCCGATCCGCGACCGCGTCCGTAATCAGAATATTTCCGGAATCGTCAATGGCCCAACCGGGTTGATTGCCATGGGGACCTGCGGCTCGAGTGGGACTGCAGAACAGGGCGAGCAACAGAATGGGAAGTGCAATTAAAGTTGGAATCGTTCTCATAAGGCGAAGGGTTTCATTGTTGATTTGGCCTGGCATACCTCCTTGCAAGGCGATGATAAGATACGAAGAATTTGTGACGAGGCAAATGAGCTCTGCTGAACTGAGCGCACTACCGGCAGCGCTCGCGAATTAGGAGGCGCAATACCCGCAGTTCAAACCGCGCTGCCACGACGGTTCCTGCCGCGCATTGGAGCGAAATGAGGCAGCCAATGAAATCGATGGCTGCGCGCGTTGGAGCGTTCGATCGCGACGGATCTAATCGACCACACGCATTTGCACGGCATCGAAGATTTGGCCGTCCGAATCGATGGCCCCGGCGATGACGATGGTGTTGCCCTGGTGCAACAGACCTTTGGCTTTCATGGTCGTGAGAGCCGTCGAGATGGTTTTGTCGGGATCGGTCGGATTGAACGGAATGACAATCGGTGTGACCCCGTAACTCAAAGTCAGCTGCAGCGCGACTTTCTGGTTCGAACAGAGGGCAAAGATGGGCGAGTGCCTCGGCCGCATCCAGGCGGCATACCGTGCCATCGTGCCGTGAATGGTAAAAACAAGAATGGCTTCGGCGCGCAATTCATTGGCCATCAGCACCGCGCTTTTCATTAACTTCTGGCGCGGAAACGTCAGCTCGGCGCGCTCCTGATAATTGGCTCCTCCGCTCCGCTCGATCCGCTGCGCAATCCGGTCAAACACTTGAATGCAGGCAATTGGATATTTTCCAACGGTGGTTTCCCCGCTCAACATGATCGCGTCCGACTGCTCAAACACGGCATTGGCGACATCGGTAATCTCGGCGCGCGTCGGCATCGGATTCGAAATCATGCTTTCGAGCATGTGAGTGGCGACGATGACCGGTTTGCCGACGCGCAGGCAGGTCTTCACGACTTTGCGCTGGATGATGGGGAGCTCTTCGTAAGGCACTTCGATTCCCAAATCGCCACGCGCCACCATGATGCCGTCGGAGACGGCCACGATTTCCTCGAGGTTTTTGACGGCCTGTTGATCTTCAATTTTTGCGATGATCAACGGTTGATGATCGCTGTGTTCGGTCACGGCTTTGAGCTGCTGGATGTCGCGCGCTTCGCGCACGAAGGAAAGGGCGATGTAATCCACCTCCAGTTCCAACCCGAGCCGCACGTCCGCCAGATCTTTGGCGGTCAAGGCCGGCAGACTGACTTTCACGCCCGGCAAATTGATGTGGCGCCGGCTCCCCAGTTTGCCGGGGGTCAGCACTTCGCACTCGATCTTGTTTTTGAACTTGGTCAGCACCTTCATTTGGATGGCGCCGTTATCGAGCATGACAACATCGCCAACGCTGATGTCGTTGACGAAGTTTTCGTAATTCACATCCACGGAGTGGAGTTCCTCGCTTTGTTCGCCCCGAACCGTGAGGGTGAATTTCTGGCCAGGCTGCAGATCGAGCGCGGCCGGCAGATCGCCCGTGCGGATGGCCGGCCCTTGCGTATCCAGCAGGATGCCGGCGGCCCGATCGCGAGCCTGCGCGGCCGACCGGATATCGGCGACGACGCGGCGGACCCAATCATGGGTGGCGTGCGACATGTTGAGGCGGACAATATTGAGCCCGGCATCGAGGAGGCGCCCGATCATTTCCGGTGAATCGGTGGCCGGCCCGAGTGTGGCGACGATTTTTGTTTTTCGCATAAAACGAATCGGGCGGGAGCATACGGAAAGGGAACGGTTTGAAAAAGCAGAATTGCCGGATGGCGGCGGCGGACTTCGATGAGCGGCATAAAACGGCGCTTTTGACGGCGAAATGAGGCTTGATCTTTGGCTCTTTCACACCCCATATATCCCCTAAAACCAAATCAAAATTTTATGGCTGACATTGCAAATCGGTATCCAGAAAACACCGCGGGCAAGTATTACGTCGATAATCAATGCATCGACTGCGATCTCTGCCGCGAGACGGCGCCGAATAATTTCACGCGCAACGATGACGGCGGCTATTCGTATGTGTACAAGCAGCCTTCCAGCCCCGAAGAAGAAGCGCAGTGCAAAGAAGCCATGGAAGGTTGCCCCGTCGAGGCCATCGGCAATAACGGCGAGGGCTGAGAAAACTTTCTCCCTAAAACCGCTTTGAACCCGCGGAAAACGATCCGCGGGTTTTCGCTTTTTACATTTACAAACGCGATTCTATCCCACGGTTTCCTCACTCCTCTCGGAAGAGCGGGCCAGGGCGCGGCGCACCAACTCGAGCGCTTGCTGCGAGGTGACAAACTTGAATGTCTCGCGGTCGTAAGGAT
>JBFMDG010000827.1:0-3194 GCA_040754135.1 Verrucomicrobiota bacterium | reverse complement strand
TGGGACTCGTATATGGATCCGGTGTCATCGTTTCTTTTCTCACCCTCGCCGGGTTGATTATTGCCGTGCAACAGGCCGGTCGCGCCGCCAGTTGGGGAATGCAATTTCAAAATCCGCAATTTCTGGTCGGCATGACGGTGCTGGTCACGCTGGTTGCATTGAATCTGTTTGGGGTGTTTGAAGTCACCCTGGGCGGGGCGGCCATGGGCGCGGCAGGCACGCTCGCTGCGCGGGAAGGGAGCGCTGGCGCATTTTTCAATGGTGTTCTGGCCACCGCATTGGCCACTCCGTGCACCGCTCCGTTTCTGGCGCCGGCGCTCGGGTTCGCGCTCGCGCAGCCTCCTGCGATCATCTTGCTGTTCTTTTTTACGATTGGGCTCGGGCTGGCCTTGCCTTATGTGGTGCTCAGTTGGATTCCCGCCTGGTTGCGCTTCCTGCCAAAGCCGGGCGCCTGGATGGAAAAATTCAAGATCATCATGGGCTTTCCCATGTTAGCCACCGCCTTTTGGCTCTTTTCGTTGACCGCATCACATTACGCAAAAAAAGGGACACTTTGGTTCGGACTTTTCCTCGTGACTTTGGCGCTGGCCGTTTGGATTTGGGGCCAATTCGTGCAACACGGAACCCGGCACCGCCTCCTGGCACGTGTTCTCAGCGTGCTGGTGCTTTTGCTGGGTTATTTCTTCACGCTGGAAAAAGAATTGCGTTGGCGCGCACCAGTTGCCGAAGCAGCCGTGCGCGGAAACTTGAAAGAAAGTCCTGACGGAATCGATTGGGAACCGTGGAGCCGTGAAGCGGTGCAAGCCGCGCGCGCCGCCGGGCGCCCTGTGCTGGTCGACTTCACCGCTGATTGGTGCCTTACATGCCAGCTCAACAAACGCACCAGCATCGAAGTTCCCGACGTGCGCAAAAAATTGAAAGAGCTCAATGCGGTGGCCTTGCTGGGCGATTACACGCGGTTTGATCCTGCCATCACGGAGGAGTTGAAACGCTTCCAACGCGCCGGTGTTCCACTGGTGGTGGTTTTTCCCGCAGATCCTTCCGGCGAGCCAATTGTGCTTCCGGAAGCGCTCTTGCCGGGCATCGTGCTGAATGCGCTTGAAAAAGCCGCCGCTCCCCAGGTCGCCGCCCGCAACAAAACGGGTTCCGGCTGATCCCGCCTTTGACTTGCTTGGCTTCTGCCAGTAAGAGATTCGGCGCATGAGTCGAATCCGTTTGTTTCTCCCGATCCTGTTCGCGCTGGCGATCCTGGCGCAGGCCGCCGGGCAGAACTTCACGGTCGCCACTTACAACGTGGAGAATTATCTCGACGCGGCCGCCGGCACGCGCCCCGCGAAATCCGCGGCAGCAAAAGCCAAGGTGCGCGAGAGCATTCGCGCGATTCGTCCGCATGTGCTGGCGCTTCAGGAAATGGGATCGACAAACGCCCTGCTCGAATTGCGGCGTTCGTTGAAATCCGAAGGGCTCGAATTTCCATACTGGGAATGGGTGCAGGGCTTCGATACGAATATTCATGTCGCAGTCCTGAGCCAGTTTCCGATCATCGCCCGCCGTCCGCACACCAATGAAGGTTTTCTCCTTCAAGGGCGGCGGTTTCGCGTCAGCCGCGGGTTCGTTGAAGTGGACATCGAGGTGAACGCTAATTATCGCTTTACATTATTTACGACCCATCTCAAGTCGCGGCGGGAAATTCCCGAAGCGGATCAAGCAGAAATGCGGGAACAAGAGGCGCTCGTGTTGCGTGAACTGGTCGAGGCGCGGCTGAAGCGAAATCCGAATCTGAATTTGATCGTGCTCGGTGACTTAAACGATGTGAAAGATTCCCGCTCCACGCGTGCGGTAATCGGCCGCGGGCGATTTGCGCTTGTGGACACTCGGCCAGCCGAAAGAAATGGCGACACGGAACCGAGTTCAAATCCACGCTATGATCCTCGCCACATCACCTGGACTCATTTTTACGGGAAGGAAGACACTTACAGCCGCATCGATTATATCCTGCTCAGCCCGGGGATGGCGCGTGAATGGGATCCGCAGGGGACTTTTGTTCTCACCTTGCCTAACTGGGGTGTGGGTTCGGATCACCGCCCGATTGTCGCGAGTTTTGTAGCCGTGGACAAATGAATCGACTGCCGCTTGACTTCGAGCGACTTCAAGCCGCGCTCCCGATGGCTTCAACCAGCGACTTGAAGCCCCCATTGCGCAACTTCTCGTGCAGCCCGGAAACAATGTCACGCGCCAATCCCGGGCCTTCGTAAACCAAGCCGGTGTAAACCTGAACCAAGGAAGCGCCCGCAATCATTTTTTCCCAGGCATCTTCGGCGGTAAATATGCCGCCGACACCGATGATCGGGAGCGCACCGCCGGTTTGCCGGTGCAAATGCCGAATCATTTCGGTGCTGCGCTGCCGCAACGGTTTACCACTCAAGCCTCCTGGTTCCTCATAAATCCGCTGAAGCACGGGATCCGCGCTGGCCGGCCTCGCAACCGTAGTATTGGTGGCAACAATCCCCGACACCTCGCGCGCTCCGGTCAATTCGAGAATTTCGTCGAGCGCTTCAAAGGACAGATCCGGCGCGACTTTCACCAGAATCGGCACTCGCTTGCGTGAGGCGGAATTGGCCTGCGCTGCGGTTGCCTTTCTTACGCTGGGGTTTTGACGTTGAACTTCCTGAAGCGCAGCCAGGATTTCGTCCAAGGCGCTTTTGTCCTGGAGTTGTCTTAAGTTGGGCGTGTTGGGAGAACTGACGTTCACCACAAAGAAATCTGCGTGAGGCTGCAATAACCGAAACGAATTGGCGTAATCCTCGGGAGCCTTTTCCAAGGGGGTAATCTTCGATTTGCCGAGATTGATTCCGACCGGATGGCGCGGCCAACGCCCAATGCTCCGCCAATCCTCGAGCGTTTGCGCCATCGCTTCAGCCCCCGGATTGTTGAAGCCCATCCGATTGATTAAAGCGCCATCGGCAATTGCGCGGAACATGCGTGGTGCTGGATTACCTGCCTGAGGATGCCAGGTCACTCCGCCGAGTTCGGTGAAGCCGAAGCCGAGGGATTCCCAAGCAGGCAAGGCTTGCGCGTGCTTGTCCATTCCGGCGGCCAACCCGACCGGATTTGGGAATTCGAGACCAAAGAGCCGGATGGGCAAGTTGTCTGCGCCAAAAAATGAGGCCATGGCATCGCAAAGCGCTTCATTG
>JBFMDG010000826.1:0-3194 GCA_040754135.1 Verrucomicrobiota bacterium | reverse complement strand
GGGAGGTATTCGGGCGGACAACAACGCAAAGCGGCCATTTTGCTGGCGCTTGCTCCGCGGCCAGAGGTCATCCTTCTGGATGAACCGGCCGCCGGACTCGATCCGATCGCGCGGCGTGAATTGATCAACGAACTGGTGGCTGAACTGGCGCGCGGAGACGGCTGCACCGTCCTGTTCAGCACCCATATTATTACTGACCTCGAACGCATAGCGGAACACGTGGGGATCATGGATCGCGGCCGGCTGCTTCTGAACTCGCGCCTCGACGAATTGCAGGCGAGCAGCCGGCGCATCCAGGTGATTTTTCCCGGCGATGAGGCGCCGGAGACCTTTTGCATCCCGGGCGCCATGCGCCAGGAAACAGCCGGTCCTGTGGTTACCGCAATCACACGCGTGATCGATCCGCAATTTCTCGATTCGCTTCGGCGGCGGCCGGGAGTGCGGGTGAATTTATTTCCGATTGGACTCGAGGAGCTGTTTGTCGAGTTATTCAATTCGCCTGAGGAATCCATTCCTGCATTCGAGAGCGGTGATGATTTCGATTCGGCCCAAACCAATTTCGAGAGCGGACGCAACACGTAACGAGTACGGAAACCCTGAAGGAAACCAACATGTTCAAATCACGCCTATTCTATCCGATGGTCTGGCCGGTACAGACCTTGTGGATGCTGGGGCTCGCCCTCGCCCTCGTTTGTGCCGCGGTTTCATGCCCAGCCGCAATGACTGGCAAACCTTCAATCCTTTCAATCGGCGTCGAGCAAAATGAACTCGTGGTCACGATCGCGGTGCCGGCCGGCGCCAAGCGCATCACGCTTCAGTCGACGCGCCGGTTGGGGCAGGGCGGGTGGATTCCTCGCGCCGTGCGCTTGATCGAGGAACCGGTCGAAAGCGTGACCCTCCGGTTGGCGATGAGTGAAGAGCTCGAAATTCTCCGGGTGCGCGCGGAGGACAAACAGGGATTGCCCGCTTCCTTTTTCAAAGGTACCAACGCTTTCGCCGGTGTGGCCAATCCTGGCGGAGCCGTTGACGTTCGCGCATTTGACGGGCTCGGTTTGCCGCCTCCCTCCGTGCCCGTTGCGGTGGCGCCCGATGCACCCAACGCCCGAGCGGTGGTCGAATCCGACATTTGGAAAGTCGAACAAGACACCCTTTATTTTTTCAATCAGTTCCGAGGGCTCCAGGTGATTGATCTTTCCAATCCCGATTCCCCGGTGATTACTGGAACATTGAATTTGCCTGCCGCGGGCGAACAGATGTATCTCCTCCCTGGACGGCAGGTTGTCCTGCTCGCACGCAGTCTCTGCAATTGGAATGGGCGATCGGACAGCCAGGTCGTCATCGCCAACGCGAACTTTCCCAACCCCCAAATCCTTGCCGAGCTCGCTGTTCCTGGCCAAATCCGGGAAAGCCGGATGGTGGGCAGCGCGCTTTACGTCGTGTCTCAAGCTTACAAACAGCGCCCGAACTCCGACGATTGGGAATGGGGCACAGCCATCACCTCGTTCGACCTTTCCAATCCCGCATTGCCTTCGGCCAAAGAGTCGCTCTGGTTTTCTGGTTCCACTTCCGCCATCACCGCCAGCGATCGCTTTCTTTTTGTTGCTTCCAACTCTTGGGCGCAGCGGCCACAAACCCGAGTTCAAATCGTGGATATTTCCGATCCCACGGGTGTTCTGCGGCCCGCCGCAGTTCTGATGATTGCGGGTACGGTTCAGGACAAATTCAAAATGAACCTGAATGGCGATGTGTTCAGTGTCATTGCCGAAGAATGGAATTCCGAGACAGGCAGGCCGGTGACCAGGTTGCGGACTTTTTCCCTGGCGAATCCCGATGCGCCGGCTGCATTGGGCGAAGTTGAAGTCGGCCACGGCGAGCGTTTGTTCGCCACACGATTCGATGGGACCAAAGTTTATATCGTCACCTTCCTGCGCATTGATCCTCTCTGGGTGGTGGACTTGTCAGATCCGAAAAATCCCACGGTGCGCGGCGAACTCGAGATTCCCGGTTGGTCCACTTACATCCAGCCGATGGGCGATCGTCTCCTCACCATTGGCATCGATAACGTCAATGGTTGGCGGGTAGCGGTGTCGCTATTCAACGTGAGCAATCCCGCTGCGCCCGCATTGTTGAGCAAGGTGCCGCTTGGCGACAATCATTCCTGGAGTGAAGCGACGCATGATGAAAAAGCGTTTGGCGTGTTGCCGGATCTTGGGATGTTGCTGGTGCCGGTGTCAGCTTATTCCACGAATTATCAGCAAGGGGTCCAGATCCTTGATTTCACACGCGACACTTTAACCAAACGCGGATTCATTACCCAACAGATGGTTCCGCGCCGCGCCACGGCGCTCCAGAATCGGGTATTGTCGATCTCGAGCCGTGAACTCATGACGGTGGATGTGACCGATCGCGATCGGCCGGTGACGACCTCGAAGCTTGAATTGTCCTGGCGTGTCGATCGTGTGCTTGGACAGGGTGACTTTCTTCTGGAAATTGGCGGCAATGCTTACGACAACGCCGCGCCGGCCATTCGTGTGGCTCGCAAAACGGATCCCGCAACCATTGTCGGGGGAATCACGTTGACGAATCTTTACCTGATCGGATCGGAGTTGCGCGGTGATCGTTTGTACATTCTGCAACGCAGCCATCCCAACTATTGGTTCGTCCCAGTTTCCCCAAACAACGGCCCTCAAACCAATTCTCCCATCCTCAAACTTTCCGTCCTGGACCTGAGCCGGCTGCCAGCGATCACGCTCGAAGGCTCGGTCGAAACGGCCACTGACGATCGGATCGCTTCGCAAATGACCGGTCATTGGATGGATTCCGGGGCGCTGGTCTGGACTCCAAAACAAAACGATTACTGGGGTTACGATTGGTACAGAGGCCCGATGCCGTTGATGATCGATTCAGCCTGGGGGATGCCTGCCTTTTGGTATTGGAATCCTGATCCGACCTTTTATGCCTTTGCAGTGAACCAACCTTCGGCGCCCCGCTTCCTTTCGCGCGTCGATTTTTCCGAGAACAAGGATTGGTCGAACTTCAGCGCGGCTTGGCCTGTAGAGAACCTGCTCTATCTCAGCCACCAAACCTATGAACGCGTGGTCACGGGAACCAATCGGCACCTTTATACGAATTATGTCTGGGTGACGGTGACCAATATTTTTCCGCAGACGAACGTAGACGTTTACACCGTTTAA
>JBFMDG010000825.1:0-3195 GCA_040754135.1 Verrucomicrobiota bacterium | reverse complement strand
ACAGCGCCCGGTGAGAATGTGAGGAGAATGCGGTCGCGAAATGCCGTGTGCGGCAGACGCAGCATTTCCACAATTTCTTTGTTCACGAGCACAATATTCGTGTAGTTGAGAAGGCGCGCAAAAACTTGCGAGGCATCGTTCGTCGGGGCTTTGCCAAACTGAATTGAAGCCAGCCGATTCGTATCCTGTGACAGGGACAACTCTACCTCGGGTGTGAGCAGGCCAAATTGATCGAGATCAGCGCGCGGATCATCGGTCACAAAACCGGTCACTCGCGCGAGGCGAAGTTGCTGGATCAGGAACTCGACATTTCTTGCGTCCGCTCTGGCCGCCATCGGTTTGGTCAGACGCCAGACCTGGTTGGTTGGATCGAGTTGCAGTTCGAATCCGCGAGCTCCCGATTGCACTTCCAGACGGTTCAATGGCGTGCGGCCCAGGTGCAACAACATCGGATCGCGCCAGGTATCGGAGCTCAGCGGAACTTTTTCCAGAAACGCCGCGTCTGTAATGTCGATGCCGGCGGATCCAATCAGTTGAACGTACACCTGGTCGCCCACCGGCGTGCGGCGGCCGACACGAAACTGCTGTCGTCCGGTGTCGCTTTGGACCGCAATTTCGAAAGCAGGCGGGCTCAGGCCGAACGAGGCGAGGCCGCGCGGGTCGGCCTGAACTTCCTGTGGCGAAATGGAATCCTGAGCGCGCAAGTTGGACAGGCTTTCGAGGAGGGTTTCGATCGCGGTGCTTTGCGCAGGGTAGGGGGGCGTGGTCATTCGCCAGCGCTCCCCGGCACGCTCGGCGCGAATCAGTCCATTCGTCCGCAAGATGGAAATGGAGCGGGTCTGTTCCGGAATGTATCCGGTCAGCAATCGTTTGCCACTGGTTGGAGCAGGCGGCGTGATGGCTGGACGCCGTTCCAGAAGCCAAATGAATCCGAACAGCAAAACCGCTGCGATCAAGAGGCGCCATGTTGTTTTGGTGTTCATGCTCGAATCAACTGCGGCGACGTAACCAAACCAGGAATCCCAGAAACAAAACTCCTCCTGGCAACGCGGCGAGCAGCAGCCAGCTCAAGGTCCGCATTTGAGACTCGGTGAGTGTGATTTTGTACTCCTTGATCGGTTGTGGTCCGATGCCTTCCATCAGCACGTCGCGGTTCAGCAGCCAATTCACTGTCAGCGAGGCAAAAGCATGGTTGGCGTCATTTTGCAGGTAAGCATTGGTTAGAAAATAGGAATCGCCCACCACCACCAGACGGGTCGTGCCGCGATCGGCCGTGACGCCCTGGATGGTGCCTTTTTCCACAGCGGCCGCCAATGGCACAGGTGGAGTTCGACTGCGATCGGGGGTTGCTTTGTTCTTGTCCACCGTTACGAGCACCATGCTGTCGCCGCTCGAATAGATCAGTTCGGTCACTTTGGGAGCATCCGCTCCCTGGGCGAGTCCGGGTTTTTTGCCGATCGATCGTGGCAGAATAAACGAGACACGAGAGCGCAAGAGCGGCTGGACGACCGCGTGTTCGCCGAAAGAATTGGCAAGCAGTTCCTGCGTTTCGCCAGAACGCCCTTGCAACCTGTCCTGAACATAATTGTGGCCAACATCAACACCCCAATCTGACAAAAGCTTTTCCAAGCCGGTCCGGGTATCGCGATTGGGAAAATTAAAAAGCGCGAACAATCTTCCGCCCTGCTTGAGAAATCTCTCGATACGCTCCAACTCCTCTTCGCGGAAAGCGCGCCCTGGTCCGGCGATGATCAGCAGCGAGTCGGGAGGAACGTCCTCGAGCAAAGCCGTTCGCTGAACGGCAATATTGTTGCCCTGGAGCATGCGGGCGAATCGCGCGTAACCAAAATCGTCTTCGGCGGTGGTGTCGTGCTCGTCGTGTCCAAGAAGAAAAAAAGCTTTGGGCTGTTTTGGATCGATCAACCCATAAATAGCGCTGGTGAAAAGCATCTCGCCGCGAAAGGCAACGCGGCGCGCCTCGCGTTTGGCCAGGAATTCCGAGTAATCGAGCTGAGACAATTCTTTTTCGTAAACGACGCGGGTTTTATTGTGGGCGTGAAATACGATGCGCGAGCCGAGCGAGGCCGGTTCGAGCTTGTACTGATCCTGAATGTATTCCGCTTTGCCTGGGGAAAGGCGGTAATCCACAAATTCAATCTGCAAACGCGGACAGGCCGCGCGATACTGTTCGAGCAGTTCGGAAACCGAACTGTAGAGCGGTTCCCGCCGATCAAAGAAGACAATGACCTTCACGGCATTGGTCAAAGAGCCAAGCAGCCTTAACGTCATGGGAGAAAGTTCGTGCCGGTTTTGATCCGAAACCTGCAAGCGGCGGTAATGTTGGGAAGAGAGATAATTCACCATGGCCATGATGGCCAACAATGCCAGTGTCGAGATCACCACATGAAAACCGGCGGCCCATTTGCGGCCGGGCGTAAAGCTGGGTGCGGTTTCGTTCGACATGCGACGGCTATTTCCAACGGCGGCTCTCGACCACTTTCAAAGTGAGATAAAGGCAAACGATCGTCAGGCTCAGGCAAAAAACTATCGGACGAGTATCGATGACGCCGCGCGCGAACTGTTCCATGTGTTGAAGCAGGGAGATGTAACCGAAGAAATCGCGCGCCCAGCCTTCCGGCGCCGCGGTGGCGACGAGCGATCGCAGGCTTAACATGAACAAAGCCAGACTGAGCCCGTAGCTGAGCATGGCGGCGATGATTTGGTTTCGTGTCAGCGCCGAAGCGAACGTGCCCAGAGACATGAAGACGGATCCGATGAGGACGATTCCGAGAAACATGCTTCCCATGGTTTTCACATCGACTGCGGATGGGTCATTCGAAAAACGATTCACGAGAAAAATGCAGCCGAGGAGCGGGAGCCAGGTGATGACATAAAAAAACAGGGCGGCACTGAATTTGGCGAGGACCACCTGCAGGTCGCGGACTGGCGCGGTCATGAGCGTTTCGTAAGTGCCGGAAAACTTCTCGAGCGCGAACAGGCGCATGGTCATCACCGGCGCTGTCAGCAAGAGAATCAGCCAGAAATAATAAGTCGCGTAAAAAACTTCCGTCACGGGCGCATCCGTCGGTTCCGCATTCAACTTCACGAGCATATCCATGAAACTGAGCCCGAGCAGCAAGAGCGTGACGGCAATCAGGACGTACCCTGTCAAGGATGCGAAGTAACCCCCCAACT
>JBFMDG010000824.1:0-3213 GCA_040754135.1 Verrucomicrobiota bacterium | reverse complement strand
CGCGAGCGAGCGGGTTGAACGGCTTGCGAACTGAGGCGTAGGAAAGCGCAGAAGACGGTGTTGACTTGCTTTACTTTCGGCCAGCAAAGCAAATTAGGAACTTCATGAAGACCGACAAAAGGGAATTGTCCCCAAAACAACGCGAAGAATTGCTTGGCGTATTGAAGAGCCGATTTGAGCGCAACCTGAGTCGTCACAAAGGCCTTGATTGGGCCAAGGTGCAATCCCGGCTCGAGGCCCATCCTGAAAAGCTTTTCTCCCTCGCGGAAATGGAACGCACCGGCGGCGAACCGGACGTGGTGGGTCAGGACAATAAGTCGGGCGAATACCTTTTCTTCGATTGCGCTCCGCAAAGTCCCAAAGGCCGTGTCAGCCTGTGTTACGACCGGGAGGCGCTGGAGTCGCGCAAGGAGCATAAACCGAAAGGCAGCGCCATGGATTTGGCAGCGGCCATGGGCATCGACCTGTTGACGGAAGAACAATATCTCGAGTTGCAGCAGCTCGGCGAGTTTGATACAAAATCGTCCTCCTGGGTGAAAACGCCGACAGCGATGCGAAAGCTCGGCGGCGCGCTTTTTGGAGATCGCCGTTTCGGACGGGTTTTCTTTTATCATAACGGCGCTGAGTCGTACTATGGCGGCCGGGGTTTTCGCGGTTCGATTCGAGTATGATTTTCGTGGGCGAAAATGTTTGCGTGAAAGAGGGTGCGCTTGAAAACCGGCTGTTTTCCGGCTCGCGCACGCCTCGGAAAAGCGTTACTCCTGATCCTGACGCATGAAAAGAAAACCGCTGCGCCAATGGGTGGCCGATCCACGCTTCATTCCCGGCGTTTACAATTATTGCGATCGTTGGTGTGAACGGTGTGCGCTGTCGAATCGGTGCCGGAATTACGCTATGGAAAAGGAAAGTGATGACGGTGATCCGGAGGCTCGCGATCTGGCCAATGACAAATTCTGGCGCAAACTCCACGAGACATTTCAGGAGACGCTGGAATTCATTCGCGCGGAAGCGAAGGAGCGCGGGATTGATTTGGAGGCCTCCAACTTCCAGGCCGACCCGGCCCAGGAGCAAGCGGAGCGGCGGCGCGCCGCCAGGCGTAGTCCGCTGGCGCGCGCGGCGATGGCATATTCGAAGGCGGTGGACCAATGGATGAACGCGGCGAAACCGGCGTTCGCGGCCAAGATCGCCGAAATAGAAACACAATTGAACCTGGAGATTGGCGACCCTCAGACGGAAGCAGCGCAGCTCTCGGATTTCACGGACGTCATCCGCTGGTATCAGCAATTCATTTACGTGAAGTTGTGTCGCGCGATCGATTCGCGCGCGTACGAGGAACTCGATACGGATGAGGAGATAAAGCGGCTTCCCAAGGACTCGGACGGATCGGCGAAGGTGGCGTTGATCGCGATCGATCGATCGATCGCCGCGTGGTCCGGATTGCGCGCGGCACTGGGCGCGGAGGATGGGGATGGCGTGCTGAACCTGCTGGCAACATTAGCGGCGATCCGGCGCGACACGGAGCAACTGTTTCCGCAAGCGCGCGCATTCGTGCGTCCGGGGTTCGACGAGCCGCGCGCAGCCGACGCTAAATGATGAACGGAGCGTCGCGATACTATTGCTCTCGCGGAGGATCGCGAGGGCTAGCCAGCTGTTGAGGCAATGAACGTTCAATAGCGAAGAGATGCGTCGTGCTGGTGACGTACAGAACGCCATTGGCTACAACAGGCGTGGAATAAATTGGCGAGTTCAGGTTCGGGCCGTCCACTTCCTTGCCATCGATCATGGTTCGGCTAAGAACCTTCTTTTGTTTGGTTGCGGCGAGCACGACAAAATCTCCGTCTTCATCTCCAACAAAAACTTTGCCATCGCTTACCAAGGTGGATCCCCACATGTGGGCACGCATATCGTGTTGCCAATACTCCTGCCCAGTTTCGGCGTCGATGCAATGGACAAACCCTGAAAAATCGCTCAGAAAAAGAAGGCCGTCGGGTGTGATGGAGACGGTGGACATCGAGCGGAGAACCTTCTTGTTGCGCCAAAGGACTCCAGTCTCGGTGATATCGCCTGTTTTTGTAGCATCGATGCACACCAGGTTACCCACCCCTTCGCCATGTTCCGGGTCCTGGCCGGTTGCGACATAAACTCGATTCTTCCAAAAAACAGGTGTGCCAAGGATCTCGCTCGGGCCTTCGGAGGCCGGGTACCTGATTGGCGTGCCTTTGCGGGATTTGTATTCAGGGGGATTGCAATCGACCCACCATACTTTCTTCAGAAATGTTGTGTCCTCTTCTTTGACTGGGATGGCATCAAACGCATAACAAAAGCCGTCACCTCCACCGTAAAAAATCAATTGCCGTCCGCCTACATTGCCCGTGGACGGCGAACTCCACTGGCTATGGTAAATCCGCGGCCCGATATCAGCGTCATCTTCGGCAACAAACGCGCCCGTCCGTTTATCAAGTGCGATGAGGCTTGGCGACCGCGGGGAAGGAACCTTCGCGTGGGACCAATCCTGCCCATTACAGGTTCCCGCATAAACCAAATCTCCCACGATGAGCGGATGCGTGTGGGTCGCGTTGTGCGGAAAAACCCCCAACTCCTCCATCATGTCAAAACGCCAGACGATGTCTGCGTCACGAGGGCCGACCGGAATCTTGGGCTGACCTGGACCAGCGATGTATTCGCTTTCGGAAAGGAAAGGACCGACATTGCGTCGCTCCAATCCATGGGTAGTCACGCAGACGATTTCGCAGCGGCTGCTTGCGAAGTAAACGCGGTTGCCCTCGACCGTTGGCCCGGAAGTCAGACCGAGATTCTCCCAATCGTTGACTTTCCCCGAGGCGAGTTTGGGGATGACGAGTTGCCATAAGAATTGGCCATTCCGTTCGTCGAGGCACAGAAGAATGCTGCGGTCACCCTGGATGCGCGGATTTTTGGGGGAGTCGTTATTCACCCCAATAAAAATGCGGCCTCCGGCGATTGCCGGATTGCCATAGGATTGTGAGCCAATCTTGGTTACCCATTTAATGTTTCGGCTGGTGGCGAGGTCGAATTCGTCGGTTCCCGGCAGAAATACTCCCGGTTGGAATGTGTCGGGGAGCCCCGTCGCCGGCGAAAACATGTTCCGACCTGGATCCTGCCCGCCCCATTTGGGCCAATCATTTGTTCGAGTGGTTTGGAGAATTTCGAACGCGCGAGCCTCATCCTGCATCG
>JBFMDG010000823.1:0-3218 GCA_040754135.1 Verrucomicrobiota bacterium | reverse complement strand
TTCGGCGAACCGGGCGCGCGACAATTGTAAATCCCCCATTTTTTCCAGGAGGATCGGGCTTTCGCGAGTTTCGCTCAATTGATTGAGATAATCGATGACGTCGTTGACCGGCAAATCCGTGGCGAGATTCAAGTTGCAGGCCCGCAAGTGGGACCAATCGATGAGTTTGCTTTTGCGTCGTTCGAGATCTTCGTGCTGTTCGCGTGCTTTCTTCGAAAACGGGCGGTAAAGCGGATCGCCAATGATGGTGGTCTGCCAGGAAAGCACGCTTTGGCTGGCATAGGCCGCTTCACCAAAACTGAATCCGAAGAAGATGAAGCGTCCGAAAAAGGCAGCAATGTCAGGCGTGCCTTCCAAATATGGTTCGTCCACGCAGCCCATGGTCGCGGTGGCGCCCTTGTCGAGCAACGGGCCCACCCAATTGCGCGAAGCGGATCGGATGGTGTTCGCGCTGAAGGAATGCAAATGATAAGCAAATGCGCCCGGCATGAATTCCACGGTGGGACGCGTAAAGGGACCGGACACGTGACCATCGTACCAGCCGGCATAAAACGCGATATGGCTCATGGGGAATCCCGCCGAAAAAGTGGAGGGACTTTCATCGAGAACGGTTTCGAAACCGAGCCGGCGCGCAATGCCGGCCGCTCCTTTGATCCAATCATCGCCCGCCTTGTAATTTGAATTGGTCAGACCGCGGGCATCGAAATAGGCGCGGCCCCACAATCCCTCCGCTTCGGCTTGCAGCGCTTTGTCCACCAATCCACGCGCGACCTCGGGCGTGGGACCATCGAGCCGCGCGACCATGAGCAGGCCGTTGGTCGGATGTAAATCGGCGGCGTTGGTTACGCCATAGAGACGGTTGATGGCCGGGCCCGAGAGCAGCAACGGCGATCCATGCATCGGCAAGAGGGCCAATTCCGTATCCACCGCGGCTTCGTTGCGGCGCAGTTCCGGCCGGAGTTTTTCGGTGCCGGGTTCATTGATTTTTGAATCGCTCAAAATGCGCGACGGAACTCCGTAGCAAAGAACAGCGTAGCGAATCTTGGCATCGACCAGCACCTCGACTGGATCTGCGGGGCGATCGTTGGTGGCGGGCCGGATCTCGGGCCGGAAAGAAAAGAGTTTGGTTTCCTGGAGTTTTTTCAGCAGCGGCTTTTGCAAAAGTTCCCGAAAATCAGCTCGGGAAATCTCTTCCGTTTTGGGAAGGTCAAAGCCGAACACCTGGCTGGCTGGCACACTCCGTTTCGCCGCATAATACTCCGCCACCGTTTTGGATTCGGGAACTTTTGAATTGTAAACCACCACCGCGGCCGCGCTGGTATCCGAAGCTTGACTCATTGCGGCGGCGCTCAACAACCCCAGCAAAAATAAACCAGGGCCAAACCGGCCTGGCAGCCCTTTCTGAATCCAATGCGTCATGGTCACGGAATATTGATCTTGAGCCCGTCGTAAGCAAATTCAACCCCGCTCGGCAACTCCGCCTGATCACGATCATGATCATAATCGTGCGTCAGATGGGTCAAACAAGTGCGATCGGCGCCCACCCGCCGCGCGGTCGTCAGGGCTTCATCCAAACACATGTGCGTCCAGTGCGGATCGCGCCGCAACGCGTCGAGCACGACTACGGAACAGCCGCGAATCTGATCCACAACCGGCCCAGGCACCTCTTTGCAATCGCTGAGATACGCCAATTTTTTCCGCCCTTCATGCACGAACAAAAAGCCGAGCACCGTCATCGCGCCGTGGGGCAGGGGCAGGGGAACAATCTCGAGATCGCCGATGCAAAAGGGGCCTTCGATGAGGTGCGGATCCGGTTTGAAATAGCCTTTCGGCTTCGGTCCTTCCTTGAAGGCGTAAGCGAATACCCGCCGCAAATCGGTCATGGTCGCTTCGTCCGCATAAATCGGAAGGGGATCGCCATTGCGCATTTCGCAGAAGCGACGGCAGTCATCCAATCCCATGATGTGATCGGCGTGTGAATGTGTGAAGAGCACGGCGTCGAGCCACCGAATCTGCTCGCGCAGCATTTGAATGCGAAATTCCGGCGTTGTGTCCACCACCAGTTTGATGGCCTCCGTCGCGACGTAAATCGACGGCCGTGTGCGATGGTTTTTCGGGTTGGCCAGAAATTCCGGGGGATAATCTTTGCCGATGATTGGAACTCCTTGAGAAGTTCCGGACCCGAGGAAAGTAAATGAAAACGCCATGGCCACGATCAGAATTGCCCAAGGAGGTGACCCGAGAAGGGGTCGATGGAAATGGCCTGAGGACGGCAGTGCCGGGACGAAAAGTGATCGCTCCTCATTGTGGATCGGTTGGGCCCAGGATCGATTCGGTTTCAGGGAGCGGGGCCGCGATTGGCATCGGATTCATTCTCAGCAAACGATTCAAAATTTCTTTGCCGAACGCTAGCACAATCGCCAAAGTTCCGGCCAACGAATTTTGCCATGTTGACCACTCTCCGCATCCGCAACCTGGCGCTGGTCGAGGAGTTGACCCTGGAATTGCAGCCCGGTTACAACGCGATCACGGGCGAAACCGGCGCCGGCAAGTCGATCCTCATCGGCGCCCTCAACCTGGTCCTTGGCGAGCGGGCCGACCGCACCTTGATTCGCGCCGGTGCGGAGCAATGTGCGGTCGAAGCAGTATTCGATCTGGGCAAGCGAGCGGGCGCCATCCGAATCTGGCTGGAAAATCACGGGTTGGAAGCGGATCCCGGCCAACTGCTCGTCTTGAAAAGATCGATTGCGCACACGGGCGCGAATCGACAGTTCATCAATGGGGCGCCGACCACTTTGAATGTGCTCGCTGAGCTCGGGCAGGAACTCGTCGATATTCATGGCCCGCATGATCATCAATCGCTGCTGCAACCCGCGCGGCAGCTCATCATTCTGGATGCATTTGGAAATCTCCACGGGCTGCGGAACGCCTTTGCAGATCTGGTGCAACGCCGCAAAGGCGTTGAACGTGAAAAGACCGCGTTGATTATCGACGAGAGGACCTACGCGCAACAGCTCGATCTGTTGCGTCATCAGGTGCGCGAAATCGAGTCTGCGCGTTTGCGGCCTGACGAAGCAGAGGCCCTCGAACTCGAATATGGGCGGGCCAGCAATGCGGCGCGGCTGCTGCAGTTGGCGCAAACGGCCGCTGGCCTGCTCGGGGGCGAGGAGAATTCCATCGCCAATCAGATGGCTGTTCTGGGGCGGACTTTGCAGGAA
>JBFMDG010000822.1:0-3218 GCA_040754135.1 Verrucomicrobiota bacterium | reverse complement strand
CAGTTCCACCGCCATGTTTTTGGGCGCGCTGGCTGCCGGAGTGTTGACCACGGTCATCATCGAAATCATCCACAAGAAATCCCGCGTCAAACAAGACTCCGCCATCGGCATTGCCTTTACCAGTTTGTTCGCGCTCGGAGTCATTCTCATCAGCCTCTACGCTTCAAAAGTGGATCTCGATCAGGAATGCGTTCTCTATGGTGAAATTGCTTTCGTGCCTTTCAAAGAACCCTTCGTCATCGGCGGCGTGACCCTCGGACCCGCTGAAGTCGTCCGCATGGGATTCGTCACCCTCGCCACGCTGGGTCTGATTGCGTTGTTTTACAAAGAACTGCTGGTCAGTTCTTTCGACGCGGGACTGGCCAGCTCGATGGGGATCAACGCCACCGTCCTGCATTACGCGTTGATGTGCTGGCTTTCGATTGTGGTCGTGAGCGCCTTCGAATCGGTCGGCGCGATTCTGGTCATTGCCATGTTGATTCTTCCCGGCGCAACGGCGTCCATGCTGGTTCATCGCCTTCCGCGCATCATGATGCTGACGGTGGTGCATGCGGCGATTTCGTCCTTCTTGGGAATTCATCTTGCAACCTGGTTTGAATGCTCGACAGCCGCCGCCATGGTGGTGGTTGCCACTCTTCTCTTTTGTCTCGCCTGGATTTTCAGTCCGACGGAAGGGCTGATTCGGCGCGTGTGGCGCGGGCCTTTGGAGCAGGCGGAAACGGAAGTGACGCCCATTCCCGCCTCCCCTTCTGGACATTCCTGATTGCTTTCTGATTCCGGACCGCGAGAAACGGATCCCCTTGATGTGCCATTGCCTTAATCTGGTGTTCAGTTTGTTGCAGCAAATCGCGGGAGCACTGGAGGGTTTCGCATCGGAGCCATTGCATTGCATGGCACTTTTGGCATGCTCAGCCATATGGTCTCGCGCACGATTTTCCCTTTGCTTGTGCTTGTTCTTTACGCTGCTTTCCTGTTTGCCGTCGCCGCCGATTCACCCAAACGCACCGGCCCGGCGATGGCGGAGATTCTGGCGGGCACGCAGCCGGGCGATTGGCGCGCGTTGGATGCGGAAAACACCCTCTACCTCGAACTGCCTGCAGGCCGTGTCATCATCGAACTGGCTCCCGCATTCGCTCCGCGGCATGTCGCCAATGTCAAATCGCTCGTGCGCGAAAAATACTTCGATGGCCTGGCCATTATCCGCGTGCAGGATAATTACGTGGTGCAATGGGGCGATCCCAATGCCGAGAATGCCACGTTGGCGCGGAAAATCGGACGAGCCCAAAAACATTTGCCGCCAGAATTCGATCGAGCGATCGACCCGCAAATCCCGTTCGCCGCGCTGCCGGACGGTGACGTTTACGCCGACGAAGTTGGATTCTCGAATGGTTTTCCCGTCGCGCGCGACAAGCGCACTGGAAAGATGTGGCTGGTCCATACCTATGGCATGGTTGGCGCCGGACGGGACAACGCGCCCGAGAGCGGAGGCGGCACGGAACTTTATGTCGTCATCGGGCAAGCGCCGCGCCATCTCGATCGCAATGTCACGTTGCTTGGCCGCGTTGTGCAGGGGATGGAACTGCTCTCGACCTTGCCGCGCGGCCCGGCTCCGATGGGTTTTTACCAAAAAGCCGAGCAGCGTGTTCCCATCCGTTCCATCCGCGTTGCCGCCGACGTTCCAGAGAGTGAACGCAGTCCGCTCGAAATCCTGCGCACCGATACGGATTCGTTTCGGGCATTGATTGAATCGCGCCGCAATCGCCCTGAAGCCTGGTTTCACTTTCAGGCCGGGCGGATTGAATTGAGCAATGTGCCTGTTCCAGTGCGAATGCGGAGTGACCGCTCGCGTTGAGCTCGAATCACCCGATGCATGCAACCGTTGCTCTCACTTTACCGACTTTGTGCTGGAGCCATCGATCATCGCACGAGCGGCTGCGTGCTGCGCAAATAAGCGAATAGATCACGAATTTGTTGCGAGTTGTAGGTGTCCAGCAAACCCTCCGGCATCAGCGACAACCCTTCGGATTTCATCTCCTCGATTTCCGAGCGGGGCAAAGTCACGTTCTGACCGTCCAATCCGCGCAACACAATCACCTGCGCATCCTGGTCCGCAAGAAACCCGGTCAACGCGCGACCATCCCGCGTCGTGATCGAATAGTTCTCGTAGCCTTCGCGAATCTCAGCATTGGGATTTACCACACTCAGGAGCATGCTCGGAATATCGTCGCGCTTGAACGCGGTAAGGTCCGGCCCGATCTGGCCGCCTTGTCCAAAAAGTTTGTGGCAGGCGCCGCAATTCGCCGTAAAAAGCTTCTGGCCTTCGTACGGGCTGCCAATGCCCGAGCGAATGACTTCCGTCCATTGTGAAATCTGCTGTTCCATTTCGGCGGTCGTGGGCTTGCGCTCCTGTCCAAAATGCTTTTTCACCAGCGCTGCCAGTGCTGCATTTTTGTGCAACTGCAGCTTCCGCAGCGTATCCGCAGGCACTTTCTCTTTTTTCAATTCTCCGCGTTCAATGGCGTTCAACCAGTCGAGCGACCACGCCTCGCGGCTCGCCAGCAATGTTTGCGCAGCCGCGCGCAGGTCGTCGGTAAAACTCTCGTACACCTTAAGCAATCGTTGGCTGATGCTCGGCTCCTCATAAATGGCCAGGGCATTCAGAGCCGCTCTGCGCAATGTGTTGTCCTGACCACGCGCGGCCACCTCGAGAAGCACCGGCACTGCAGAACCGGCCTTTACCTCGGCAAAAACCTGAATGCACTCGAGCCGGCGTCCCGCATCCGCTCTGTCATCCGCGACCAATCGCAATGCCTCCGCCACAGCCTCAGGCTGGCTTTGCCGAACACGCAAAGAAAGGGATCCGGCGCCGTGCTTCGACATCGCCGAAATCAATTCTTCCGGCAAACCGCTCAACGCGCGTCCCTTGAACGCCTGCTCGAATCCCGTCATCAGTTTTTCGGCGTGGATTTTTCCGGGAGCCAATTCAAGCATGCGCGCGCACGCCAACAAATCCTTGCGCGTTCCAGCTGCGGCGTATCGCCGCATCAGCCGTTCGAGAATGAACTGCTGCACCAACGGCAAATTCCATGTTGCCGCATCACGAAACATGGCCAGCACCCCGTCTCGTTCCAACTCTGCCTTGGCCTCGATGGCCCACCAAAGCAACAGCGGCTGGCGGGGATCTTGAATATCTTCATCGCGCGCCAGCAATGCGCGCA
>JBFMDG010000821.1:0-3223 GCA_040754135.1 Verrucomicrobiota bacterium | reverse complement strand
AGACCGTGACAGAGGGTTGTCCTCTCCAGAGGGGCGGGATCGGTTCTCCCGCTTCGCGGGTGGCTCCGACTAATGAGCCGCGCGTGGTGACGTTTGTTTCTCTCAGTGGAAGGGCATTCCGAAAATCATCGTTGGGCGCTTCGTTCAGGCGCATCCACATCCGCACAAGCGAATCAAACGTGAGATTGGCACTGGAAACCACGCGAAGCTGCAGGATTTCGTCGGCGTGCGCGGCGATCGGAAAGTTTCCTAATTCATTCGAATCGGGTGTTGAACCACGCTGGACAAGAACCAATGGCTTTAAAGGTAATTCAGTTTCCACGTCGAAGTAAAGCCAGCCGGAGCGAGGTGGAGTCCATTCCCACCACACTCCGGGATATGTCGTTGCGCTGGTGCTTGCGCCCGGCAGAAGTTCAAGCGTTTCACCTGCAACGCGGATTCTTGTCTCAAAGGACGAGTTTGGCGCCAAAGATCCAAAAAACAATTCGAACACCACGGTTGTCGACGATGGTTCAGGTGTGAGGAGTATGTGGTAGGTGTTTGCTTTGGAGACAGAAGCGGTAAACCCCTTGCTTTCGTCTGAATCATTCACTTCTACTAATGCCCCGTCCAAAGCATTCGTGAAAACCTGGGCAGCAGGAAGGAGCAGAAGCGCTCCATCCTCAGGAGCCGTCCAGGAATACCACAATTGCGGGCTTTGACCTGTAAAGTATAGTTTCACGCGATTTCCCGAAATCGTTTGCCTGGATGCAAAATTGGTGTTTGCAGCATGAAAACGGACCGTGGCCACGTCGCTCCTGAATCGTTCACCGTTTTTGAGCAAGACCCTCGCAGAAAGGGGTCGCACGCCATCGGCGATCGGGGCGAGGAAGTCTAATTTTGGTTCTGTGGTCTTGGCGAGAGTAAAGGAGTCATAGAGACATTCCAATTCCTGTATATCTTCCGCCGGATAGGTGGTTATTGCTCGGACTCGGATTGGACCGGATACGTGGATGTCCGTGTCGGGGTTTGGTTCCTCTAGAAAAACCGTTTGGAATTGCCACGAAAATGAAACGACCGTGCCAACACCCCTGAAGTAATAAGTGTGACCAGCCTGCGCATCAAATCTGAGCCAGTTGTCGTATGGAAACGAGTCTGGTTTTGTTTCTACCGGGGTTCTTTCCCAATTGTTTACCGCACGAAACAGCTGGAGGGGGAACTCGGATAGAAGACGAAACTTTCCGGAAACGGGGGCGATCCATTTGTACCAGAGGCTGGGCATGCCATCATTTTCAATCTCAGGCTCACTGGTTGCGTTTTCGGCCCTTTGCCAGGCAGATCCTGAGTTGCCCCCGAACAGATATGCATTGGCAAATTGGTCATTCATTGGACGCACGGAAAATTGGAGTGGGAGCGCCAGCCGCAGTTCGCCAAATTCGTTTGTGAACATTGCGCGCGCCTCACACAACCCCGGAGTGAAGTTAGTAATCGTGAGGCCGTTTTCTGCGGGAGTCCACAAGGGGTATGTATTTAAGGAAAACGTTTGCCAGCGAATTTCTCCCTCCCGGCTGGTGTCCGGTGAAATTATTTCCAGCAGGTTTGTTCCCTGTTGAATTGTGTCGGCAGGCGAGATAACGACACGCGCTTCACTGAAGCGTAATTGCAGAGGAACCGTCGGCTGATCGACTATTTCAGAAGAAGTTGCGACGACGAACCAATAGGTTTGGCCAGCCACTGCACGAAAGGAAACTCCACTGGAGGGAAAGAATTCCCATTGGCTGCTCACGCTGATGAGATTGGTCAGCGAGTCGCCCGTGTAAACGGCCATGCCGATGTGAGCGACCTCTCGATCATTTTTCTGTATCCAGGCGGAACCATTCTGTGGGGCAACCCACCGCCACCAAACAGTGCGTGCGTAGCCCCATCTTAATACCGGAAGGTTGGTTTCCTCTGATTGTCGACTTGCAGCGTGCAGGTCTGCTGTAAAATCCGCCTCCTTTCCAGTGAGGAGTTCGGCATTTTCAAAGAAATCGTTGGGCGGTGCGGGAACAAAATGATACTCCAGACGATGGCCTTCGGATTCGAACACCGGAAGTGCACTGGCCAGACGAATCCAAATACGGTCATTTTTTGTGACCCAAACGTTGAACGGGGCAGGCCAAGGCTTCGATTCCAGGACTTCCAAAGAGTCTACGCCATCGCCCGAAAAGGCTGTTACCCTCATTAAAGTATTCGTTCGAGTTCTTTCCAGAGGACGCAAAGTAAGAACCCCTGCCTGCGGGGCCAACCATGAAAACCACATTGTATGCTTCAATTCTGCATCCGGTTCGCCGGGCTGCGAGGTGGCGAGGTTCGTGTTGAAGGCAAGCTCACCGTGTGTTCCTGGAATATGCTCCGCGTCCGCAACCGAATCGTTGGCGGGATGCTCGTCGCAATCCAGGCTGAACGGGCGCGGAATCGCCCATTCCTCGCCCGAGGAAACCTGAATGGCATAGGTGGTTCCAGCGGTGGCTACGAAAGTAGATCCCAGATCCTGCAACGACGACAGGGAATCGCCTTGGAAGGCCCGGACGGCCCCTAATCGCTCCAGAAACAATCGGCACATTCCGTTGTTGGGTGCTGTCCACGAGAACCAAAGAGTCCGCGCCATATTTGGCTGCAGGGGTTCATTGGCTTGTGCCGTGGCCAGACGAAAATCTACGGATCGTTTGAAGTGAGCCCCTTCAATGGGTAAGCGCATTTCGAACGCGTCGTACGAAAGAGGCGGCACGTAAGTAAAGCCGAATCGCCGGAAAAAAGGCAACGCAACCCGAATATGGTAGGTCTCACCGCTTTGCATATTAAACTGCAGAATACTTGTCGAACCAAAGAATTCCGAGTCAGGGAGAGGCATCAAGCTGCTTAACGTCTCTCCCTGAAACGCTTTAATGGAGGCGTCAGATCCGGTCACCATGCCAATGCCGGTGCCTGGCGCCTGCCAGCTAAGCCACAAACTTCCCAACTGGGGCGGCTCACCCGGTTCAGGTGTCCCGTCGGCCCCCAAGGCCGATGCTGAAAACTCGGGCAAGGAAAATGTTCTGCGCTCGGCAAAATTGTCGCGGAAATCAGTGAGTGGCGATTCCGCAATAGTGAACTCCTCCGATTCAATTTTGAAGTACCCCCCTGCTCGGTCTCGCCCCGACATACTCGCAACGTATGGCCCACCCGGCAGATCTAGAAAAATTGGGCTCTGGTTTGTGCTGTA
>JBFMDG010000820.1:0-3234 GCA_040754135.1 Verrucomicrobiota bacterium | reverse complement strand
CATGACGCAAAGTTTCTGCCATTGATGAAGTCTCCAATGGCAAAGCGCTTGCGCGAGGCCGCTCTTGAAACAAACTCCATCAGAAACTGCCCGACAGAAAAGCAACAGGATGAACAAATCCCAAAATCGAATGAGCTGCGTGCTCGCTGCCTGCCTGATCTTTGAAACCACGGCACCCGCCGCAGGTGCCGTGGCGCCATCGAAAGATCTGGAACGACCGCGTTCCGGTCCGGTGCGGGTGATGGATCATGGGCTCGTTGACAATGGCGGACCGTTTCTCGGGTTGGGCGTTTCTTATTTCACCGCTCTCTGGCGCCACCGGCAGGCTCGCGAAAGATTGGAAAGCGACCTGCAGTTCCTTTCGAAACAAGGATTTAATTATTGCCGGATGCTCTCAATGGTGGGGTGGTATGCCGCATGGGAAGGTTTGGAAATCGCACCCGTCGCTTTCACGAATCGCCAAGGCCGCCGGATCGAAGCCTGGCCGGATTATTGGACGCAGCTGGCGCAACTGGTCGATCTGGCTTACGACCGATATGGCCTGCGCATGCAGATCACCATTTTTGCCGACGCGCAGCTCATGCCGCATAAGCATGATCGAATCGCGCATATGCAGCGGCTGTTGTCGGAAGTGGTTCGCGGCCGGGAAGAGAAAATTATTCTGCTCGAAGTCGCCAATGAAGCATGGCAGAACGGATTTCCCGGAGAACAAGGGGTCGCTGATCTTCGTGAATTCACAAAGTTTCTGGCCGAGCGCACCGACGTTCCAGTCGCCACCACTTCAAATCACGAGGATGAATTTGCAAAGATTTATGCGCACAGCTCCGCCGATATCGCCACGTGGCATTTCAGCCGGGATCGCCGAACTGACGATGGCTGGAAACCGGTTTACGATTGTTGGGAATTTGCCGAGCGGGCGGGATTTCCACCGGTGAGCAGTAACGAGCCGATTGGCCCCGGCTCGTCGGTGTCGGCGGAGAGCTCGGCCATTCGGCTTGTTATGGCGGCGGCCTTTGCCTATGCCGCGCGCGCACCGATGTATGTCTTCCATTCCGAGGCGGGAGTGTTTGGCAAGACGCGCTTCGAAGAAACTACGGCGGTCAATGCCTATCAAGCGCTGATCGGGATTTTGCCTCCGGACTTGCCGAATTGGCAGCGGAATGACGGTCGCCAAAGTGAAGCGCCGTTCACAGTGTTTGCACAAGGAAATCCAAACCGCTACTGGCCGGAATTGCCGAACAGCCGGGACGGTTGCGTCCGCAATATCGGGAGCCGCAAAGACGATCAATTTCTTTGCGTGCCCATTGGCATTCGCGAAGGAGGACTGCAGATCGAGGCGCGAGCGGACTTGCAATTCGACGTTTTCGATCCGCTGACGGGGAAACTAATGGCGAGCAACAAAATGAATCGAGGGGGGAAAATAACGTTGGAGCGCGGCCCGGGTGCGCTCATTCTTAAAGGACAATTTCTCAGCCATCGCCGCTCAGGCGAACCCAAATGAGGAGGCGGATGAAACTCAGCTCAGACTCAGGTGCCCCATGGCTTGCGCTCATTCAGCGCCTTCAGGATGGCGCGCCGGACGGCGAGCGCGTCGATGCTGCCCACTTCGCGATAGATGATTTTGCCCTCGGGATTGATCAAGACGGTGTAAGGAACTGCGCCGGACCACTCCGGTTCGAAGGCGTTGATCAAAGGCTCGCGCTCCGCCGACGCAAAAAGGAGATTGCGATTCGAGGCTTGCTGCTTTTTAAGAAACTCCAGCACGCCTGATTCTTCATCCGGCCGATTCATCGAAACCGTCACCAACTCGAAATCGCGATGGCGATACATACGGTTGATGGTGACGAACTCGTGAAATTCAACCAGGCAAGGCGCGCACCATGTCGCCCAAAAATTCACCAGCCGGAATTTGCCGGAATTATTTTTGCGCAACTCGGTCAAGCCCTTCGCATCCACGGTCGATACCGATACCGGCTCGGCAGCAAGTTTCTTCATGTAAGCCTCCACCGCCTCCGCTTTACCGGCCCACTTCGTCGAGCAGCCGACAACTTTGGTTTGCGTCACCGGCGGTTCCCGGTCGGCCAGGAGCGCATCGAGGGCGTCGCGCAAATAATGCTTCTTGACGTGTTGAATGCGCTCCGAATCATCAATCGCGCCCACGTAACGCAGCTTGCGGGAGGAATCGAACACGAAAGCGTGCGGTGTCACCGCGGGGCCGTAAGCGCGCGAAACGGTTTCCGTGTCGCCATCGTAAAGATATGGAAAATTGAATTGCGCATCCCTGGCGCGGATTTTCATCTCGTCGAAACTGTCGCTCAAATCGGCCCAGCCCAACTCATCCAGCCGGACCGATTTCGGATCGTTGGGCATGATGGCGACCAGAGCGACGCCTTTTTGTTTGTAGTCAGTGACGATTTGTTTGATGCGTTCCTCGTAATATTGGGCAGTCGGGCAATGATTGCAGGTGAAGATCACAACCAGGACTTTGGCCGCGGAAAAATCCTTGAGCGCCCAAGTGCGTCCGTCCACACCCGGCAAGCTGAAATCCGGCGCAGGCGCGCCCAGGCTCAAGGTGGGAATCGGTTCCGCCGCACGCATCAGTGGAATCGCAGTGAGAACGATCAACAGGGCCAAAGCCGGGAATTTCATGGACTGACTTTAATCTCCCCGCACAATCTGGTAAATGCTTAACGTTCGGGGCCAACGAAAGATCCACCACCGAAATCGAGCCCTCAAAACCACACCCTCTGCAAATGCGCCTTGTCTAAGCACAAGCGGGAATGTTGCATCTCAAGCCACATCGAACCGCCACGCCTCACATCAAATTAGGCGCGGAAAAAGCAATTCAGTCTGTATGCTCATCCCTCGGACGAGTATGTTTTTCCAGCCGCTAAGCGAGCGCCAGTTTGTTGAGCCGTTCAAACCATGACAACGCTTTGCCTGCAATTCACCCTCGCCGCACTCCTGTTCCACATCCATACGGGACATGCTCAAACGGATGCGTCGCCACCCGTTACAAGTGGCGCCTCCGGCGCGAACCGTCCTCCAGCCGCAAGCCATGCCGCGCCGATCGAATACATCGACACCAGTTTCGAGAACGCTTCGCCGCTTTGGTGGGAAATCGATGCGGACGGTGTTATTCAGATTCATCTGGTTTACGATCATGAACGCAACTCGTCCAATCGCGCCGCAGGCCACATTCATTTTGCGATTCATGCAAGGCCGGGCACAAAG
>JBFMDG010000819.1:0-3237 GCA_040754135.1 Verrucomicrobiota bacterium | reverse complement strand
CCAATCACCTTTCGCATTCCCACGCGACCAAGGGCGCTGGCCGTCATGAGATCCGGCAAACGCGTCACCAATGGTCGAGGGCCGTCTCGACCAGAAACAAGTGATCGAACTCACATTCGATGCTACGAATTCTGAAGACCGCGCAGTTCCGCCATTTAACCATTTAATTGAATGTGCAGGCACTGCAATTGGTTTCAACTCCGTTGCGCTCTGAAAATGTTTTCCGCGGGGGCGCGAAAAACTGCGCCCGAGGCGGGACGCGCTCCCCGAGACCGGAGCGCGACTGTGTCGAAGGTCAGTCGCCGCAACGGTGCTACGCAGACCCCATTTCCCCGTAGCAGCCTGATGTGAGTCGGCTCTCATTTTTTCTGCGCGCATGCCATCCAATCACCTTTCGCATTCCCACGCGACCAAGGGCGCTGGCCGTCATGAGATCCGGCAAACGCGTCACCAATGGTCGAGGGCCGTCTCGACCAGAAACAAGTGATCGAACTCACATTCGATGCTACGAATTCTGAAGACCGCGCAGTTCCGCCATTTAACCATTTAATTGAATGTGCAGGCACTGCAATTGGTTTCAACTCCGTTGCGCTCTGAAAATGTTTTCCGCGGGGGCGCGAAAAACTGCGCCCGAGGCGGGACGCGCTCCCCGAGACCGGAGCGCGACTGTGTCGAAGGTCAGTCGCCGCAACGGTGCTACGCAGACCCCATTTCCCCGTAGCAGCCTGATGTGAGTCGGCTTTCATTTTTTCTGCGCGCATGCCATCCAATCACCTTTCGCATTCCCACGCGACCAAGGGCGCTGGCCGTCATGAGATCCGGCAAGCGCGTCACCAATGGTCGAGGGCCGTCTCGACCAGAAACAAGTGATCGAACTCACATTCGATGCTACGAATTCTGAAGACCGCGCAGTTCCGCCATTTAACCATTTAATTGATTGCGCAGGCACTGCAATTAGTTTTCAGCTCAGTTGCGCTCTGAAAATGTTTTCCGCGAGGGCGCGAAAAACTGCGCCCGGGGCGGGACGCGCTCCCCGAGACCGGAGCGCGAGTCTGCGAGTCGCAGCGTCTGGCGGGTTCGCAACACCACCTTCAGCCAAAGCGATGAGCGGTTTCCGATTGAACAGACGAAATTAAAATCGACGTTAGGAAAAATAGTTGTTCCCGCCACCTGCGGAAGAGGATAAATGAGAGGAGAATCGCAATCGCGGCATGCGCTGCCAAAAGTGTCACTCTAACGACGCCACCGTCCGGATCAGTGGCCTGGAATTCACTCATCCGCAATCAAACGCTCCATGGCGCAGCAGAAAGGCTCAACTGCACATGTGCGTCTCGTGTGCGCAGGATTTCCAACAGGTTCAGGCATCTCGAAGTTTGTTCCCCCACTTGAAGGAGGAGCCAATCACCGAGCAAGGTCGAGTCATGGCCATCACTACAGATCATTTAGTGCTGCGGCTCATCCGCACGGAGACCCAAACGCAACCTGAAGACTGGGTCCTTTTGATTTCACGTGTAGGTAGTGTGAATTGGCGGGTGGGCACCGCGGTAACCATCACCGTCACTCCTTCGGAGCTTGAGTGGTTGCGAGGTGAGCGCGAGTTGGATTAAGCGCTGATCGGCTCTGGATTTTGTTGCCGGCGAACTTGGGCCAGAGTAGAAGCGAATGACCATTTTGTTTTCCAAGGAAAGGTCACATGAAATATTGCCATCGGGACGCTGGTTTCGTGCTTGGAAATAGCATGCAACTTCTTGGATGGATCCGTTGTGCCGTGTGCCTGGCGCTGCTGCCATGGGCGGTCCACGCCGCGGCGGCGTCGGAAGAAGCCACGCTGCTCGGGTGGGACGAACTGCTGCTCACTTTCTTTCCGCTTATTCTGATTATTGGCGGCATTTTCATTTTCTGGCCATATTTCCAGCGCCGCATGACCAAAAGTCTCGAATTGGATCGCTACAAGCAGCACATGCAAAATGTGGAAACGCAACTAAAGCGGATCGCAGACGCGCTGGAAAAGAGGGACAAAGATGGCGGCATCGTTTGAGAAGCAAAACACTCCACGCAATGAATCCATGAGCATTCGGCGCACGTTTTGCGGCACTCTTGCGGTCGGTTTCGGCATGACGTTTTTCTCTCGTTACGCGGGCACGACGGCAGTTCAAGATTTAGTGGCATCCATTGGATTCCTGTTTATGGCGGCGAGCATGGTGTTGCTGATCTTCCTCCTCAGGGCCGAGCGCCGAAAAGCCCAACACTCGTCCGTCGCAAACCCAGGGAAGCGCCTTCGCGCAATCCTGGGCTGATGGATAGCAATCCCGCTGGGATTGCCCGCGGTGATCATCACCGCCACTCCCTCGGAGCTTGAGTGGTTGCGAGGTGACCGAGAGTTGGATTTGGTCCCCGTTGTGGCGATGAATTCGTTCTTTTCACTTGCGCTATGAAGGGATAAGCTCGCGCTCGAATCGCAACCGAATTGATCCACTCCGCGCCGAGCAACGGCCGTCGAGGCTATGAAGACATATCCGAAGCCTGCGAACGAAAGCGAACGCCTCGCCGCCCTCCAACAATACAGCATCCTCGACACGGATCCGGAACCGGCTTTTGACGAGCTGGCGCAATTGGCCACGCGGATTTGCCGCACGCCCATTGGCCTGGTGAGTTTTGTCGATGCCGAAAGGCAATGGAACAAATCGCGGCTCGGCTGGGAGATCATGGAAATTCCGCGGCAACATTCCTTTTGCGCCCACGCCATTTTGCAGGAGGATGTTTTTCAGGTGGAGAACGCGGCCGACGATCCGCGGTTTGCCCATTTTCCACAGGTGGCGGGCGATCCGCACATTCGATTTTACGCGGGCATGCCCTTGCAAACCCGCTTTTATGCCGCCGTCCCGCTTGTGACTCGCGATGGCCACGCCCTGGGCACGCTTTGCGTCATGGACCAGGTGCCGCGGCAGCTCGATGCCGACCAGCTGCACGCTTTGCGCACGTTGAGCAAACAGGTGGTGGCGCAGTTGGAATTGCGGCGCAGTTTGATCGAGCTCGATGCCCGTCATCGCCAGGTGGAATCAGCCTTGCGTGATTCCGAGGCGTTTTATCATTCGCTGGTCGAGAATCTGCCGCAGAATATTTTCCGCAAAGATCTGGCGGGGCGGTTTACCTTCGCCAACCAGCGCTTCTGCTCGACTATCGGCCACGCGTTTGACGAGATCATGGGCAAAACCGATTTCGATTTTTTCCCCGCGG
>JBFMDG010000818.1:0-3238 GCA_040754135.1 Verrucomicrobiota bacterium | reverse complement strand
GGAATGCACTCGGGGCCTGGGCACATCTTGCGCGCACAAAATGTTAGAGCCGACTCACGTCAGGCTGCTACGAGGGATTAGAAAACTTCCGCGTAGCATCGAATGTGAGTTCGATCATTTGTTCCTGGTCGAGGCGCGCTTGACCATCCGGCACGGGCTCGTCCAGATCTCAAATCGCGAAAGTCCTTTGACGCGTGGGAATGCACTCGGGGCCTGGGCACATCTTCCGCGAGGAAAATATTAGAGCCGACTCACGTCAGGCTGCTACGGAGGGATTAGAACGCTTCCGCGTAGCATCGAATGTGAGTTCGATCACTTGTTCCTGGTCAAGGCGTGCTTGACCATCCGGCTCGGGCTCGTCCAGATCTCAAATCGCAAAAGCACCTTTGACGCGTGGGAATGCACTCGGGGCCTGGGCACATCTTGCGCGCACAAAATGTTAGAGCCGACTCACGCCAGGCTGCTACGAGGATTGAAAGAATTCAAAATCCAACGTTTCGCGTTTCGTGCCGCCAAATCCCTTGCATTCAGTTCGGAACCAAACTGACGATATGTTCGCCGATGGCCAGGGATGCTGTGGCGCCGGGGCTCGGGGCATTCAGGACATGCAACGCATTCTCGCGCGCTACGATTTCAAAATCCTGAACGAGGTCGCCGGCGGAATTCATGGCTTGCGCCCGAACGCCCGATCCGCCCGGAGCAAGATCTGCCTCGCGGATTTCCGGCACCAGACGCTGCAACGCCCGGCAAAATCGCGCTTTGCTGAGTGATTGAATGATTTCCGTCCAGGCAGCGCGCGGAAACTTTTTCAGGAAGCGCCATAAACCGGGAAAAGTCAGCGCCTCCGTGAGATCCCGCACGTTCACGTCTGTAAACCGATAGCCTTCCCGCGCAAAAGCCAAAACCGCATTGGGTCCGGCTTCAACTCCTCCATGGATGAGCCGCGTGAAATGCACTCCCAAAAAAGGAAAATGCGGATCGGGCACAGGATAAATCAGATTGCGCACCAGATGCTGCCGGTCCGAACGCAATTTGAAATACTCCCCCCGAAACGGAACGATGCGCGTGTCCGGTCGTTCCCCCGCCAACCGCGCGACACGATCACAATGCAACCCCGCACAATTGATCAAAAAAGAACCGGAGATTTCACCGGCTGTCGTTTCCGCCACCCATTCCCGATCGTGCGCGCGATGCAATTGCGTGACCCGCGCCGACGTGATCACACGCCCCCCTCGTTCCTGAATTCGCGCCAGGAGACGCAAACAAACCTGAGCATAATCGACAATCCCTTCCTCGGGAACGTGGGCGGCGGCGACACCTGCGACATGTGGTTCGATCTGGCGCATCTCGGCCGCTTCCAATCGTCGCAATCCTTGCAAACCGTTCGCGGCACCGCGCCGAAGCAATTCGTCCAGGCGCGGAATTTCCTCCGTCGAAGTGGCGACGACCAGCTTTCCGCAGACTTCGTGCGGAACATTTTCCGCCCTGCAAAAAGCGATCATTTGACGGATGCCCTTGACAGCGAGACGAGCTTTGGCGGAACCCGGTTTGTAATAGAGCCCCGCGTGCAGCACGCCGCTGTTGTGGGTGCTTTGGTGACTTCCGACCTGCGCTTCTTTTTCCAGGAGAGTGACGGCGCATCCGGGTTGCTCGAGCAACCGGTAAGCGGTGGCCAACCCCACCAGGCCGCCCCCAATGACGAGAAATGATCGCGAATGCGCCATGCGCCGATCCATCTACAGAAACCGGGAATCGAGCGCCATGAGAAAAAGAGTTCCTTTTGATTCGTTTGGCGCGCCTGGCCATTTTTTGCTCGTCAGTATCGGCGCCATTTGCTACACACCAGCCCCAATGATGCATGCGTTGATTTTTCCCTCCTGGACTCGCGCCCGAGTTGTTTGTGCCATGGTGCTGTTGCTGATTTTTGCAAAAGAACCGCGCGTTTTTGGGGAATTAGTTTTTGATAATACGGCCACCAATGCTTTCAAAGAATTCGCCTATTTTTCAATAAAAGAGCATGGCGACGAAATTACGCTAGGCGGGACGGCGCGCACGCTGACCGATTTCCTGTTCGAGTATTACAGTGATTTTGTGGCGACCGGAGATGAAATGGCGCGCCTTCGCATCTACCGCAACGATGGCGAACGGATTCAACTGACGCCCACATTTTTCGTGAACGCTCCCGGAACGTTGCTTTACGAGAGCCCGCCTTTTCAGATCCTGGGAAAAACAAACCCCAGCGATCCGCTTTCGGGATACCACGACACAATCCTGACCGGTCTGGCCGTGGATGTGCCGAGAACTTTTACCTGGTCCATCGAGTTTCAAGGATTGAGCGGCGCTGTGGGAGATCGGGCAGCCCTGGTTGTGCGCGATCCGCCAACCGTGGGACGGAGTTTCACGGATTACTGGGATAAGGTGACTGGCAACTGGGGCCTGCGCCTTTTGAATGTGCCGGCCAATTTCGCCGTTCGCATCAACGCCGTGCCGGAGCCTGCAACGATTGCTTATGCACTGCTCGGTGGGCTTTTCCTCGCCGGAGCCTGGTGGCGATCACGAACAAATTCCCGCCAATGAATTGGGAAAAGGCGGTTCGAATCGGGTGAAGATAGTCAAAGCCCACAGTTGATCGAACCGATCATTTTCCCGGACGATCCATCGAGCGTGAAATCAAACTCGGCTGTTGCGGCCGCGTGGTCTTTCGATACCAAACCAAAAGCAGCATCGCCAAAATCGCCAACAAGACCGCCAAGGCCGTTAGTTTCCATGAATCGGAAGCGGCTGGCGGAGCCGGCGCGAGCGCCACAACAGCCGGTGCAACGGCGTGCCCGGCCTGAAGAGCGACCGAACCAGTCGGATCAACGGGTTTAGCGATTTCGGCAACTTCTGTTTTTTTCAAGTTCGACGCTTCGATTCCCTCTCCGGCGACAGGTTGCTCTTGTTTGGAAGTTTTTGTTTCGTCCAAAACCACAGGCAATGGTTGCGGACCCACTGCAGGAACCGCGGCCGGATCGGTGGGCGGCCTCTCGGCATCTCCATCCGCGCTGTTGTTCAAAGCTGTGGCTGACGCGGCGGGTTGCGGTGGCTCGAAAGGCCTTTTCACCGGCTGCGCAATTAGCGTCGAGGGCGGCTTTTGCGGGATTTGTTCCGGCTGAGGAGTGGGAGCGGGCAACGTTGGGACCGGTTCCGATGGCGCCGGGGCCTTCTGCTCGACAATTGAGGGTGCAGCGGGTGCTTT